>JAJYHA010000216.1 GCA_021784995.1 Myxococcales bacterium | reverse complement strand
GGCCTGGCGCCCCGGTTGAAGCTCGAAGAACGCGGCGTAGGCTACGCCGCCGGGAGGTCAGCCGCGGGCCGCGCGCGAGAGCGCCCGCCGGCGCGCGGGGCGCGCGGCTCCGAGGAACGGCGCGCAGCGCGCGAGGAAGGGCTCGAGGTGCGCCCGCTCGGCGGCGCCGAGCCCGCGCGCGAGGAGCCCGGGGAGCAGGACGCGGGCGCGCCCGGCGCTCTCCGCGTAGCCGTCGGGGCCGAGCGTCCCGTCCACGAGCCGGGTCCGCAGCCAGAGCAGGAAGGTCTGGACGACGTCCGACATGCAGTAGGCGACGATCCGGTCGAGATCGCCGGCGGCGTGCAGCCCGGCGACGTCGGCGCCCGCCACCTCCTGCTTCCCCGGGAGCCCGACGAGCTTGGCGTACAGGTCGAGCGGCGCCGCGCCCGACGACCCCGGGGCGGCGAGCAGCTCCTTCACGTCGGCGTGCTCCGCCGAGCCGGGCTGCATCGCCGCCCGGTACCAGCCCGGCGCCGGGATCCCGAGCTTGAGCGAGCGGAGCGCGAGCACCGGCAGGTCGAACCCCCGTCCGTGGAAGGTGACCGCGGTCGCGCCCTCGAGCCGCCTCCAGAGGAGGTCGATCGCCTCCGCCTCGCTCCCCCGCCCGTCGCCCCAGGACCAGGCGTCGGTCGGGACGACCACCCCGCCGTCCTCCACCGCCTCGAGCAGGCAGGCGGCCACCGGGCGGTGATAGGGGAGGGGCAGGAAGTCGCTCCTCGCGCCCCCGCGGGCGCGGCGGGCCTCGAGGAGGCGCCGGAGCTGCTCCGGATAGGGGCGCCCGGCCTCGCCGTCCACGGCGGCGACCAGCTCCTCGTCGGGGACCGTCTCGAGATCGAGCGTCACGAACCGTCGCACGTCCAGACCCTCGCACGCGGCTCTGACAGCGGCCGGCCTCCGCCCGCGCCCCCGGGAGGGGCGAATCCTTCACCCGGCCCGGGGCTCTGACGGGCTGAGAGGCGGTCCCCGGGACCGGAAGGGCGAGGCGCATGGACGTGGTCACCCCAGACGCGACGTTGCTCGGCCGGGCGGTCAACGCCCGCTACGACGCGCTCGCGTGCTGCGCGACGACCCTCTCCTGCGGCGCCGCCCTCGACCTCGGCGAGCCGAGGCCCGGCGAGGTGGTGATCGACCTGGGCTGCGGGCGGGGCAAGGACGTCATCCGGGCGGCCGGCCTGGTGGGCGCGGCGGGGCGCGCCTTCGGCGTCGACGCGAGCGACGAGATGCTGGCGGCGGCGCGCCGTTCCTGCCCGCCCTTCCTGGCGAACGCGCGCTTCGTGCGCTCGGACCTCGCCGAGGTGGCGCTCCCCTCGGGGGAGGCCGATCTGGTCCTCTCCAACTGCGCCATCAACCACGCGCCCGACAAGGCTGCGGTCTACCGCGAGATTCACCGGCTCCTGCGCGCCGGCGGGCGGTTCGTCGTCTCCGACGTGGTCTCCGAGGCGCCCCTCCCCGAAGAGGTACGGTCCGATCCGGCGGCCTGGGCCGCGTGCTACGGTGGCTCGATCCCCGAGTCCGACTACTTGGAGTCGATCCGGGCCGCCGGTTTCGGGGACCCACTCGTGCTCTCTCGGACCGCGCCCTACGAGAAGGGCGGGGTCCTGGTGCACAGCCTGACCGTCAAGGGGATCAAGCCATGAACGTCAAGCTCGAGCAGCGGGAGATCCGGCTCCTGGTGCAGTCCCTGGAGAACTGCCTCGGGACCTGCGAGACCCACGCGAAGAAACCGGACGCGCCCTGCGAGGACTGCGACGCCGCGCGCGCGCTCCGGAAGAGGCTTCAGCATGAGCTGAAGGCATGAGCACGAGAGGAGCCAGAACGATGAAGATGCTGACCAAGCCGAAGAAGTCCTGCTGCACCGCCGAGGCGGCGGCGCAGTGCTGCGCCAAGTCGTCGCGCCTGGTGACCGGCTGCCACGACTAGCATGACCGCCGGGGCGGCGGGGATCTCCTCGCCGCTCCGGCCCCACCCCACCGCTGAGGTGCGGCGGGCCCGGCCCCGCGCCGGTGAGCTGCGCCTCGAGCCAGGGAGAGCACGACCATGAGCGACTTGGTGAAGGAGATCGGCGCCGATCAGTTCGAGCAGGAGGTGCTCCGCGCCGCCCAGCCGACCGTCCTCGACTTCTTCTCGACGGAGTGCCCGCCCTGCGAGGCGCTCGCCCCGAAGTACGAGGCGGTCGCCGAGCAGTTCGCCGGCAAGGTCCGCTTCCTCAAGATCTTCCGGCAGGCGAGCCGGGACCTCGCCGGGAAGCTCGGCGTCTCGAGCAGCCCCACCCTCATCTTCTTCAAGGACGGCCGCGAGGTCGGCGCCCGGATGACCGGGGACGACATCAAGCGGAGCGCCCTCAAGGCGCAGGTCGAGGCGCTGGTCTGAGCGCGGCGCGCCGTCGGAGGAACGAGCCATGAGCGATCGCTACGATCTCGCAGTCGTCGGCGCCGGCCCGGCCGGCCTCACCGCCGCCATCTACGCGGCGCGCGCCCGGATGAAGGTCATCGTCCTCGACGAGGGGATCCCCGGTGGCCAGGTGAAGACCACCCACAAGGTCTCGAACTACCCCGGCTTCCCGGAGGACGTGAAGGGCTCCGACCTGGCCAAGGCCTTCGCCCTCCAGGCGGAGCGCTTCGGCGCCTCCATCCGGCGGGCCGTCGAGATCACCCGGCACGATCTCGCCGGGCCGCTCAAGACCTTCGTGCTCGACGACGAGGAGACGGTCGAGGCGAAGGCGGTGATCGTCGCCACCGGGGCGAAGCCGCGCGAGCTGGGGCTCCCGGGCGAGGCCGAGTTCAAGGGGCGCGGCATCAGCTACTGCGCCACCTGCGACGGCGCCTACTTCGACGGCAAGGACATCCACGTCATCGGCGGCGGGAACTCGGCGGTCGAGGAGTCGCTCTTCCTGACCCAGTTCGCACGGACGGTGACCATCGTCCACCAGTTCGACGAGTTCCAGGCGGAGCCGGCCTCGGTCCACGAGGCGCGGGAGAACCCGAAGATCCGGACGCTGCTCAGCCACGAGCCCCGGGCCTTCGTGGGGAACGGCTCGCTCCAGGTCCTCGACGTCGAGGAGCTAAAGACCAAGGAGCGAAAGCGGCTGGCCACCGACGGGGTCTTCGTCTTCGTCGGGATGCAGCCGCGGACCGCGATCCTCGAGCCCTACCTGAAGCTCGCCCGCGGGGGCTACGTCGAGACCGGGGAGGGCATGGAGACCCCGGTGCCCGGGATCTTCGTCGCCGGCGACGTCCGCGTGAAGCGCTTCCGCCAGATCACGACCGCGGTCGCCGACGGCACGATCGCCGCGCTCTCGGCGCAGCGGTACGTCAAGGACTGGAAGGCCGCGTGACCCTCGCGCCGCGCACCCGGGCGGCGATCCGCACCGCCCTCGGCGCCGCCGCCGGGGCCGCCGCCGGCGCCGCCTACGCCCACTTCGTCGGGTGCCGGAGCGGGACCTGCGCCCTCACCTCCGGCGCCCGCGTCTCCGCGCTCTTCTTCGGCGTGGTGGGAGCGATCGTGGCGGCG
>JAJYHA010000398.1 GCA_021784995.1 Myxococcales bacterium | reverse complement strand
GGAGAGCTTCTGCCGCATCTCGCCCCGCTTCACGATCGCGTCGATCATCCCGTGCTCGACCAGGAACTCGGAGCGCTGGAAGCCGGGTGGCAGCTTCTCCCGGATGGTCTGCTCGATGACGCGCGGGCCGGCGAAGCCGATGAGCGCCTTGGGCTCGGCGATGATGACGTCGCCCAGCCAGGCGAAGCTGGCGGCGACGCCGCCGGTGGTCGGGTGCAGCATGACCGAGACGTAGGGCTTGCGCACCGACCGGAAGCGGTTCAGCGCGGCCGCCGACTTGGGCATCTGCATCAGGGAGTAGATCCCCTCCTGCATGCGCGCGCCGCCCGTCGAGCTGAAGACGATGGCCGGGATGCGCCGCTCGCAGGCGCGGTCGAACACGCGGGCCACCTTCTCGCCCACCACCGACCCCATCGACCCGCCCATGAACTCGAAGGCGAAGCTGCCGATGGAGACCGCGCGGCCGTCGATGGCGCCCGCACCGGAGATGAAGGCGTCGGACATGCCGGTCGCCTTGGCCGTGCTCCGCAGACGGTCCCGGTACCGCTTCGAGTCCACGAAGCCGAGGGGATCGAGCGGCACCAGCTCCGCGTCGAGCTCCTGGAAGGACCCCGGATCGAGCATCAGCTCCAGGCGGCGCCGCACCGGCAGCGCGTCGTGGTGGCCGCAGAGCGGGCAGACGTTCCAGTTCCGCTCCCACTCCTCGGTGTACACGATCTGGCCGCAGCCGTCGCACTTCTGCCAGGGCGCCTCGCCCTTGGCGGCGCGCTGGGGGCCAACCTTCCCGCTCTGGTCCTGCGCCTTCAGGGTCTTCGTCTTGGTGAACCAGGCCACGCGAGACGCTTATCGGAAGCCGGCGAGCGGTGTCAATCCGCGCGGGCTTGCAGTCGCCGTGCGGGCGCGGTAAGCGGGGCCCATGACCGTCACCTACCGCGATGCTGGCGTCGACATCGACGAGGGGGACCGGCTCGTCGAGCTCATCAAGCCCATCGCGCGCCCGACGCTCCGCCCCGAGGTGCTGGCGGGGATCGGGGGGTTCGGCGGGCTGTTCGCGCTCCCCCCGGGCCGGTGGAAGGAGCCGGTGCTCGTCTCCGGCACCGACGGGGTGGGCACCAAGCTCAAGGTGGCCTTCGCCGCCGACCGCCACGCGACGGTGGGGATCGACCTCGTCGCCATGTGCGTGAACGACGTGGTGGTGCAGGGCGCCGAGCCGCTCTTCTTCCTCGACTACTTCGCCACCGGCCGGCTCCGCGCCGAGCAGGGCGCCGAGGTGGTGAGGGGGATCGCGGAGGGCTGCCGTCAGGCGGGCTGCGCCCTCATCGGCGGCGAGACGGCCGAGCTGCCCGGGTTCTACGATCGCGGCGAGTACGACCTGGCCGGCTTCGCCGTCGGGTGCGTCGAGCGGTCGCGCATCCTCGACGGCCGCGCCGTCGCGCCGGGCGACGTGGTCATCGGCCTCGGCTCCTCCGGGCTCCACTCGAACGGTTACTCCCTGGCCCGCAAGGTCCTCCTGGAGCGCCACCCGCTCGACTGGAGCCCGCCCGCGCTGGCGGGGCGCACGCTGGCCGACGCGCTGCTCGAGCCGACCCGCATTTACGTCCGCGACGCGCTCGCGCTGGCCGAGCACGGGCGGGTGAAGGCCCTCGCGCACGTCACGGGCGGCGGGCTGCCGGGGAACGTCCCGCGCAACCTGCCTCCCGGCACGCGGGCGGTCCTCGACGCGCGCCGCTGGCCGCGCGACCCCATCTTCGACCTGATCCAGCGCGAGGGCGACGTGCCCTGGGACGAGATGTTCCTCACCTTCAACATGGGCCTCGGCCTGGTGGCGGTGGTGGGACCCGCCGACGCCCCGGCCGCGCAGGCGCTGCTCGCCGAGCGTGGGGTCGCGTCGTGGGTGGTGGGCGGCATCGAGCGCGGCGCGGGAGAGGCCACCTGCGAGGTGGTGCGGTGATCCGGATCGCGGTCCTCGCCTCGGGCGGCGGCACCAACCTCCAGGCGCTGCTCGACGCGTGCGCCGCGGGCCGGATCGACGGCCGCGTCGAGGTGGTGCTCTCCAACGTGCCCGCGGCGCCGGCGCTCGACCGCGCGCGCCGGGCGGGCGCGGCGATCGAGGTCGTCCCGTCGCAGGGCGTCACCGACCGCGAGGCCCACGACGGCCGCGTCACGGAGGCGCTGCAGCGCCACCGGCCCGACCTGGTCTGCCTGGCCGGCTACATGCGCCTGCTGGGGCCGCGCTTCCTGCGCGCCTTCGCCGGCACGGAGGCGACGCGCGGCTGCCCGCGGGTCATGAACGTCCACCCCGGGCTCCTCCCCAGCTTCCCGGGGCTGCACGCCCAGCGGCAGGCGCTGGCCTACGGTGCCCGCTTCGCGGGCTGCACGGTGCACTTCGTCGACGAGGGTACCGACACCGGGCCCATCATCGTCCAGGCGGTGGTCCCGGTCCTGGAGGACGACACGGAGGAGGGGCTGGCGGCGCGCATCCTCGAGGAGGAGCACCGCCTCTACCCGCGCGCGGTCCAGTGGTTCGCCCAGGGCCGGCTCTCCCTGCGCGGGCGCCTCGTTTCGGTCGCGGGCGCCCACCCCGGGCCGCTCGCCGCGCTCCGCGCGCCGTGGGACGGCTAGGCCCCCGTGGCGCAGACCTTCAAGCCCCCCGCGACGCAGCGAATCTACGACGTCTGCGTGCTGGGCTCGCACCTGGGCGGCGCCGTCGCGGGCGCGCTCCTGGCGCGGCGCGGCTACCGCGTGCTCCACGTGGACCACGACGGGCTCCGCGCCTCGTACGACGACGGCGGCTACCTGCTGCCCTACGCGCCGGCCGTGCTCCCGTCGCCCCGGCTCCTCCCCGCGGCCGAGCTGGCCCTCACCGAGCTGGGCCTGGCCACCGACGTGCTGCGCGCGCTCGAGCCCTGCACGCCCGATCTCCAGCTCCTGCTCCCACGCCACCGCCTCGACCTGGGCCACGACGCCGCCCGGCGCCTGGGCGAGCTGCGCCGCGAGTGGCCGGCCGACGCGGACCGGCTCGAGGCGGCGCTGGTCGAGCTGGAGCGGCTCTTCGACGCCGCCGCGCCACTGATGCGCTCCATCCCGCCGCTGCCGGCGGAGGGGTTCGGGGATCGCCGGGCCGTGAGCAAGGCGATGCGGTTCGCGCGCGCAGCGCCCGGGACGGCCGCCCCGGGCGTCGAGACGGCCGTGCCGTTCCAGGGCCTCGAGGACCACCCGCTCGTGGGCGCCCTCCGCATCGCGGCGCGCTTCCTCTGCCACCAGGAGGGCCCCGCGTCACCGCTCGCCACGAGCCGGCTCCTGGGCGGGATCCTGCACGGCAGCTACCGGACGGTCACCGGCCAGCAGGGCCTGCGCGACGCGATCCGCCGCAAGATCGCCGAGTCGCGCGGCGAGATCCTGGGCACGGACGGCGCGGGCGCCATCGCCGAGCAGCTCCAGGT
This sequence comes from Myxococcales bacterium, assembly GCA_021784995.1. Next base: position 106 of record JAJYHA010000398.1, on the reverse strand, counting down.
CGAGGGCGGCCGGATCCACGCCGTGCGGCTGGCGGGCTCGCCCAACTCCTGGGTGGCGCGCGCCTTCGTCGCCGCCACCGACGCGGCCGCGCTGGGCCGCCTGCTC
>JAJYHA010000112.1 GCA_021784995.1 Myxococcales bacterium | reverse complement strand
CCTGGCCGCCGGGGGCGGCGAGGCCTGGCGGGAGGGTGGCGCCGCTGGCCGTCACGGCCGGACCCGCGCCGCCCGGCGGCGCCCGGAGGAGGACCACGCCGCCGCCGCCGCGGAGCGCGCGCTGCAGGGCGTCGCCGAAGAGGTCGCGCCCCGCCACCGCCACCCGCCCCACGATCGCGCCGCGCCCGGCGATGGGCGCCGCCGCGTCGATCTCGCCCGGCCAGAGCGACAGCACGGCGTGCCCGCTGCCGCGCGCCTCGCCCACCAGCGCCGGCGCGCTCGCGGCGAGCGCGCTCCCCTGCGGCTCCGACCAGAGCTCCCTCCCGTGCTCGTCCAGGATCACGATGGCGACCGAGAAGAGGATGGTGTCGCGCCGCGCGATGCGGAGGACCCGCTTCTCGGGCTCCAGGGTCCCGTCGGCGAGGTCCACCTCGGCGAGCTGCGAGAGCCGCCCCATCTCGCCCAGGAGCCGCGTGACCTCCACGTCGATGAGGCGCGCCTGGAGCGAGACGAGCAGCGCCTCGATCTCGGCCACCGCCGCGAGCGCGGCCGCGCGGTGGCGCTCGAGCAGGATGGCGCCCGTGGCGCCGACGGCCACCGCCGCGAAGAGGGTGAAGGCGACCACCAGGTGGCCGGGGCGGAGGCGGCGCGCGCGCACGCGCGGATCTTAGACCCTTCCGGCGCCCGGCACCCGCCCCCGGGCGGCGGGGCGACGGAGCGGCGCCGGCGACGCGCTATGCTGCGGGCCGGAGGTGGACCGTGTATGGCTTCGCGCTGACCCCCGAGCAGGAGGCGCTGCAGGACACCGCGCGCAGGTTCGCACGCACCGAGATCGCGCCCGTCGCGGCGCGCCTCGACGAGACGGGGGAGTTCCCCCGCGAGGTGCTGGAGAAGGCCTTCCGGCTCGGGCTCCTGAACCTCACCGTCCCCGAGGCCCTCGGCGGCCCGGGGCTGTCGCACCTCGACCAGGTGATCGTCAACGAGGAGCTGGCCGCCGGCTGCGCCGGCGTGACGACCAGCATGGTCGCCAACGACCTCGGGCTGCTCCCCGTCGTGCTCGCCGGCACGGCCGACCAGCAGCGGCGGCTGGCGCGGCCGTTCGTCGAGCGGCTGAAGCTGGGCTGCTTCTGCCTCACCGAGCCCGGCGCCGGGTCCGACGTGGCGGGGATGACGACGCTCGCCCGCCGCGAAGGGCGGGGGTACGTGATCGAGGGCGCCAAGTGCTTCATCACGAACGGGGGCCACGCCGAGCAGTTCACCATCTTCGCGACGGTCGATCGCAAGGCCGGTCGCAGGGGCGTCACCTGCTTCGTGGTGGAGGGGAGGCCGCCGGGGCTCACGGTCGCCAAGAAGGAGAACAAGATGGGGCAGCGCGCCTCCAACACCGTCATGCTGCACTTCGACGGGGTGCGCGTGCCCGAGGAGAACCGGATCGGCGCCGAGGGCGAGGGCTTCCGGATCGCCATGGCCACGCTCGACAGCTCGCGGCCGCTCACCGCCATCTTCGCGGTGGGAATCGCGCGCGCCGCGCTCGAGCACGCCACCGCCTACGCCAAGGAGCGGAAGCAGTTCGGGCGGCCCATCGCCGACTTCGAGGCGGTCCAGTTCATGCTCGCCGACATGGCCACGGACGTGGAGGCGGCCCGGCTGTTGACCTTCAAGGCGGCGTGGCTCCTCGACCAGGGCCAGCGCAACACGCTGGTCTCCTCGCACGCGAAGCGCTTCGCGGCCGACATGGCCATGCGCGTCACCACCGACGCGGTCCAGGTGTTCGGCGGCTACGGCTACATGAAGGACTACCCGGTGGAGAAGCTGATGCGGGACGCCAAGCTCGTCCAGATCTACGAGGGGACGAGCCAGATCCAGCGCCTGGTCATCGCCCGCGAGATGCTGCGCTGACCGTCGCGGTGGCCTGCGCCCGAAAAAGTTGCTTGCGGGCCGATGGCGCGCTGCGCAATATCTCCGGTCGTTCCCGATTGATTCCAGAGTCAATGGAGGCGAGATGGCCTTGAAGATGCTGGTCGCGGTGAAGCGCGTGGAGGACCCGGAGTCGAAGATCAAGGTGAAGGCGGACGGGACGGGGATCGTGACGGAGGGGGTGAACTACAAGGTGAACCCGTTCGACGAGATCGCGGTGGAGGAGGCGCTGCGGCTGAAGGAGCGTCACGGGGGGGAGGTGGTGGTGGCGTCGATCGGGACGGAGCGGTCGATGACGGAGATCCGCGCGGCGCTGGCGATGGGGGCGGACCGTGGGATCCTGGTGAAGCACGGGGAGGCCATCGACCCGTTCGTGGCGTCGAGCGTCTTCGCGAAGCTGGTGGAGCGGGAGAAGCCGGACCTGGTGATCCTGGGGAAGCAGTCGATCGACGACGACCAGAACCAGACGGGGCAGTACCTGGCGGAGCGGCTGGGGTGGGGGCAGGCGACGTTCGCGTCGAAGACGGAGAGCCTGGAGAGCGAGGCGGAGCAGAAGAAGCAGCCGGGGCTGGCGCTGTCGGCGGACGGGAAGCGGCTGGCGGTGGTGCGGGAGGTGGACGGCGGGGTGGAGACGCTGGAGCTGGTGCTGCCGGCGGTGGTGACGACGGACCTGCGGCTGAACAAGCCGCGCTTCGCGTCGCTGCCGGGGATCATGAAGGCGAAGAAGAAGGCGGTGCAGGAGGTGGCGGCGGGGGAGCTGGGGGTGGACCTGGCGCCGAAGGTGGTGGTGAAGCGGCTGTCGGAGCCGCCGAAGCGCAAGGGGGGAGTGAAGGTGGCGGACGTGAACGAGCTGTACGGGAAGCTGCACGACGAGGCGAAGGTCCTCTAGGGAGCGCACGAGCATGTCGAACGTCCTCATCGTGGCGGAGCAGCACGCGGGGTCCCTGCGCAAGGCGAGCCTGAACGCGATCGGTGCCGGCCAGCAGCTGGCGAGGCGCACCGGCGGCAAGCTGACCATCCTGGTGGCCGGGCAGGGCGTCGGCGGGGTGGCCGACCCGCTCAAGGCCTACGGCGACGTGCTGGTGGCCGACGGCGCTGCCCTGGCGAACTACCTGGCGGAGGCCTACACGCCGGCGGTGGTGGCGGCGGTGCAGGCGACGGGGGCCACCCACGTGGGCGCGGCGGCGACGGCCTTCGGGAAGGACCTGCTGCCGCGGGCGGCGGCGCGGCTGGGGGCCGCGATGGCGACCGAGGTGCTGGGGTTCGGGGGCGAGGGGGCGCAGGTGACCTTCAGCCGGCCCATGTGGGCCGGGAACGTGCTGGCGGAGGTGGAGCTGGCGACGGCGGTGAAGGTGTTCACGGTGCGGCCGACGGAGTTCGCGCCGGCGACGGCGGGCGCGGGGGGCACGGTGAGCCCGCTGGCGACGCAGGTGGACCCGGGGGCGCTCCGGACGCGCTTCGTGGAGTTCAAGGAGGTCAAGAGCGCCCGGCCGGAGCTGACCGAGGCGCGGGTGGTGGTGGCGGGGGGTCGCGGGACCAAGGGAGACTTCAAGGAGGTGGAGGCGCTGGCCGACGAGCTGGGGGCCGCGGTGGGCGCGAGCCGCGCGGCGGTGGACGCCGGCTGGGTGCCCAACGACTGGCAGGTGGGGCAGACCGGCAAGGTGGTCGCCCCCGAGCTCTACCTCGCGGCCGGCATCTCAGGCGCCATCCAGCACCTGGCCGGCATGAAGGGCTCCAAGGTCATCGTGGCCGTCAACAAGGACCCCGAGGCCCCCGTCTTCCAGCTCGCCGACTACGGCCTCGTCGCCGACCTCTTCAAGGCCCTCCCCGAGCTCCGCGAGAAGGTGAAGGCGGCTCGCTGATCCAGCCCGCGGCCGCCGACGGGCCGCCCTCGAGGAGCGCATGCCCACCTCCGAGCCCACGCCCGCCGCCTCGCCGGCCACCGACCGGAAGTTCGTCACCGCGCTGGCGCGCGGCCTCGACGTGCTGCGCTGCTTCGGCCCGCGCGATCGGTGGCTCGCCAACCAGGAGATCGCGAAGCGCACCGGGCTGGCGAAGCCCACCGTGACGCGCCTCGCCTACACGCTGGTCCGCACCGGCCACCTGCGCTACTCGGAGTCCCTCAACAAGTACGCGCTCGGCAGCGCCTCGCGCAGCCTGGGCTTCTCCGCCCTGGCCCAGATGGACATCCGCCGCATCGCGCGGCCGCTCATGCAGGAGCTGTCGGAGCACACGCGGGGCGCGGTGCACCTCTCGGTCGCCGACCGCCTGTCGATGGTGCTCATCGACACCTACCGCAACCCGGCCTCCTTCTTCGTGGACATCGGCTCGCGCCTGCCCATGGCCACCACCTCCATCGGCCGGGCCTACCTGTGCGCGCTCGTCGCGCCGGAGCGGCGCCGGCTCCTGGACGAGATCCGCCAGGCGCACGCCGACGAGTGGCCCCGGATCAAGAGGGCGCTCGACCAGGCGGCCGCCGAGTTCGAGAAGCACGGCTTCTGCATCGCGCTCGGCGAGTGGCGGCGCGAGGTGCACGGGATCGCGGTGCCGCTCGTCCCGATCGACTCGACCGAGCCGGTCGTCTTCAGCTGCAGCGGTGCCAGCTTCCAGCTCGACCTTGAGTCGCTCCGGAAGGACATCGGGCCGCGGCTCCTCACCCTGGCCGGCAACGTGCGGTCGGCCCTCGCCAGCGAATGAAGGGACGCCTCATGTTCACCTCCGCCGAGCTCACCGACTACATGGACCTCCGCTCCCTCCTCACCGAGGAGGAGCGGATGGTGCAGACGCAGGCGCGCCAGTTCGTCAACGCCGAGATCCAGCCCATCATCGAGCAGCACGCGCAGGAGCAGCGCTTCCCGCTCCACCTCGTCCGGAAGATGGGGGAGCTCGGCTTCTACGGCCCCACCCTGCCCGCCCGCTACGGCTGCGCCGGCCTGTCGAGCGCCGCCTACGGGCTCCTCATGTACGAGCTGGAGCGCGGCGACTCCGGCCTGCGCAGCTTCGCCTCCGTGCAGGGCTCGCTGGTGATGTACCCCATCTACGCCTACGGCTCCGAGGCGCAGCGGGAGCACTGGCTGCCGCGGATGGCCCGCGGAGAGGCCGTGGGCTGCTTCGGGTTGACGGAGCCCGACTTCGGATCGAACCCGGGCGGGATGCGCACCCGCGCCGTGCGCGAGGGCGGCGGCAAGTGGCGCATCAACGGCGCCAAGATGTGGATCACGAACGGCACGCTGGCCGACGTGGCGGTGGTCTGGGCGCGCACCGACGAGGGGATCCGCGGGTTCCTGGTGGAGCGGGGCACCCCCGGGTTCACCGCGCCGGAGATGAAGGGGAAGTGGTCGCTCCGCGCCTCGGTCACCTCGGAGCTGGTGCTCGAGGACGTGATCGTCGACGAGGAGCGGTCGCTCCTGCCCGGGGTGAAGGGGCTCAAGGGGCCGCTCGGCTGCCTCAACCAGGCGCGCTTCGGGATCGCGTGGGGCGCCCTGGGGGCGGCCGAGACCTGCTACCAGTGCGCGCTCGAGTACGCGAAGAGCCGCGTCCAGTTCGACCGGCCCATCGCCGGCTACCAGCTCACCCAGGAGAAGCTGGCGTGGATGGTCACCGAGCTGACCAAGGGCCAGCTGCTCGTCCTGCACCTCTCCCGCCTCAAGGACCAGGGGCAGGCCACGCCGGCGCAGGTCTCGATGGCGAAGATGAACAACGTGGGCGTGGCGCGCGAGATCTGCGCGCGCGCCCGCACCATCCTGGGCGCGAACGGGATCCTCGGCGAGTACCCCATCATGCGCCACATGGCGAACCTCGAGTCCGTCTACACCTACGAGGGCACGCACGAGATGCACACCCTCGTCATCGGCGAGACCGTCACCGGGCTCTCCGCGTTCCGCGGCTGAGCTCCTTCACCTTCCCGCCACAGGAGGCACGCCCCGCATGATGGCGCTCGACGATCTGACGGTGATCGACCTCTCCCACGCGCTGGCCGGCCCGTTCGCGAGCACCCTCCTCGCGGACTACGGCGCGCGTGTCGTCAAGGTCGAGCCGCCGGGGACGGGCGACATCGCGCGGAAGTGGGGCCCGCCCTTCTACGGCGACGACTCCGCCTACTTCGTCACCCTGCACCGCAACAAGCGGAGCGTCGAGCTGAACCTCAAGCACGCCGAGGGCAGGGAGCTCTTCTTCCGGCTCGTCGAGCGCGCCGACGTGGTGCTGGAGAACTTCCGGGTGGGCACGGTCCAGCGGCTCGGGATCGACTACGAGCACGCCCGCGCGCGCAACCCGCGCATCGTCTACTGCTCGGTGTCCGGCTTCGGGCAGGACGGCCCGTACCGCGACCGCCCCGCCATGGACCTCATCGTCCAGGCCGAGAGCGGGATGATGAGCCTCACCGGCGAGGCGGGCGGACGCCCCGTGCGCGCCGGGGTCTCGATCGCCGACCTCACGGCCGGCGTCAACGCCACCGTGGCCATCCTGATGGCGCTCCACGCCCGGGCGCGCACCGGACGGGGCCAGTTCCTCGACGTGTCGATGCTGGAGGGGCAGCTCGGCCTGCTCGACCACACGCTCGGCATCTACCTGGCCGACCGCGAACTCCCCGCGCCGATGGGGACCTCCTACAGCACCATCGTCCCCTACCAGACCTTCCGCACCCGGACCCAGGACATCGCCATCGCCGTCGGCATCCAGGCCCTGTGGCACTCCTTCTGCCGCGTGATGGGCATCGAGCACCTCCGTGACCACCCGCTCTACGCCACGAACCAGGCGCGCACCGAGAACCGCGAGGTGGTGGTGCCGGCGCTGCAGGAGATCTTCCTGACCCGGAGCTACCAGGAGTGGGAGGAGCGGCTCGTCGCGGCCGGGATCCCGGTCGGCGCCATCAACGACCTCGGGCGCGTGGTGGAGCACCCGCAGGTGAAGGCGCGCGGGGTGCTGCGACGGCTGCGGCACCCGACGGCGGGCGAGGTGGAGGTGGTCGCGCCCTTCTTCGCCATGTCGGAGACGCCCGGCGGCGCCTTCGCGCCGGCGCCGCTGCTCGGCCAGCACACCGAGGAGGTGCTGGGCGAGCTGCTCTCCATGTCCGGGGAGGAGATCGCGCGGCTCCGTGCCGCCGGGGCTCTCGGGGCGCCCCGCGACGCCGCTCACGGGTGACGCAGCTCACGCCGCACCGCCACAGGGAGGTTCGCATGCCGAAGATCGTCGCAGCCCTCGCCGCACTCCTCTGCGCCACGCCCGCGCTGGCGCAGGTCAAGATCGCCTACATCGATCCGATGACCGGCCCCTTCGCCAACGTGGGCGAGCTAGGGCTCCGGCACTTCCAGGGCGTCATCGAGCGGATCAACGCCGCGGGGGGTGTCCTGGGCGGCAAGAAGCTCGAGGTGATCGCCTTCGACAACAAGGGCACGCCGCAGGACACGAACATCGTCTTCCAGCAGGCGCTCGACCAGGGGATCCGCATCGTCACCCAGGGGAACGGCTCCGGCTCCGCGGCCGCGCTCCTCGACGCGGTGAACAAGCACAACGCCCGCAACCCCGGCCAGGAGGCGCTCTTCCTGAACTACGCCGCGGTGGATCCGGACCTCACGAACGCGAAGTGCAGCTACTGGCACTTCCGCTTCGACGCCAACACGCACCAGAAGATGGAGGCCATCACCACCTACCTGGCGACGCAGAAGGACCTGAAGAAGGTCTACCTCATCAACATGGACTACCAGCACGGGCACCAGGTCTCGAAGTACGCCCGGGAGCTGCTGGCCCGGAAGCGCCCCGATGTCCAGGTGGTGGGCGACGACCTGCACCCCATGGGGAAGGTGAAGGACTTCTCGCCCTACGTGGCCAAGATCAAGGCCTCGGGCGCCGACGCGGTCATCACCGGCAACTGGGGGAACGACCTGTCGCTGCTCGTCAAGGCGGCCCGCGACGCGGGGCTGGCGGCCAAGTTCTACACCTACTACGCGGGCGGGATCGGCACCCCGACCTCCATCGGCGCCGCCGGCGAGAACCGGGTGATCCAGGTGAGCGAGTACCACCTGAACCTGGCGCCCAACAAGGGTCTCCCCTACGCCATGGAGTTCAAGAAGAAGTACCGGACCGACTACTACTACGAGCGGATCAACGTCGAGATGTTCATGCTCGCGCGGGCCATCGACAAGGCCGGCTCCCTGGAGCCGAAGAAGATCGCGGCCGCCCTGGAGGGCATGCACTTCGACTCCGACGGCGGCGAGGTCTGGATGCGCGCGGCGGATCACCAGCTCGTGATGCCCCTCTACCTCTCGATCTTCCGCAAGGTGGACGGGAAGGACGTGAAGTACGACGTCGAGGACACGGGGTACGGCTTCCACACGCTGGCCGTCAGCCCGGCCAAGGACAACGACGTCCCGAACACCTGCCGGATGGTGCGCCCCTAGACGGCGAGGCGCCGGCGTCGAACGAGGCCGCGGCGCGCACGACGCCGCCGCGGCCTCCTCACCGGAGGCGACGTGCAATCGGCCCTCATCTCGCTGCTGAACGGCATCACCTACGGGCTCCTGCTCTTCATGCTGTCGAGCGGGCTCACCCTCATCTTCAGCATGATGGGGATCCTCAACTTCGCCCACGCGGCCTTCTACATGCTGGGGGCCTACTTCGCCTACCAGGTCAGCACGCGGGTGGGCTTCTGGCCGGGCCTGGTCGTGGCCCCGGCGCTGGTGGGCGTCGTGGGCGGTCTGGTGGAGCGCTACGGCATCCGCAAGGCGCACCGGTACGGGCACGTGGCCGAGCTGCTCTTCACCTTCGGCCTCACCTTCCTCTTCGAGGAGCTGGTGAAGCTGGTCTGGGGGAAGGCCACGGTGGACTACCGCGTCCCGGCCAGCCTCGACGGCCCGCTCTTCACGCTCTTCAACACCTCCTTCCCCGCCTACAAGGGCTTCATGATGCTGGTGTCGGTGGGGATGCTGGCGGCGCTCTACGCGCTGCTCACCTACACGCGCGTGGGGCTCATCGTGCGGGCCGCGCTGAGCCGGCCCGACATGGTCGAGGCGCTGGGACACGACGTGCCGCGCGTCTTCACCTGGACGTTCGCCGGCGGCGCCGCCATGGCCGGGCTGGCCGGGGTCATCGGCGGGAACGCCTTCGTCACCGAGCCGGGGATGGCGGCCGCGGTGGGGCCCATCGTCTTCGTGATCGTGGTGGTGGGCGGCCTCGGCTCGGTCCTGGGCGCCTTCGCCGCGTCGATCCTGATCGGCGTCCTCCAGACCGTGATGGTCTCGGTGGACTACTCGGTGCTCGACGTCGCCCGCGAGCTGGGCGTCCGGCTCCCTCCCGGCACCGAGCTCACGCGCCTCTCCGTGACGCAACTCGCGCCCATCATGCCCTACCTGCTCATGGTGCTGATGCTGATCTTCCGGCCGCGGGGGCTCATGGGGGCGCGCGAGACATGACCGCGCCACCGCTCCTCACGCGGCGCCGGCTCGCCGTCTGGGCCGGGTTCCTCCTGCTGCTGATCGCGGGGCCCCTCGTCTTCGACCGGGGGTTCGCGCTCTCCCTGCTCTGCCAGATCGGCATCATGACGGTGTTCGCCCTCTCCTACAACGTGCTGCTGGGGCAGACGGGGCTGCTCTCCTTCGGGCACGCCGTCTACTACGGCCTCGGCGCCTTCTTCACCCTGCACGCGCTCAACCGGCACGCCGCGCTGCCCATCCCCGTCACGCTCCTGCCGCTGGTGGGCGGGCTGGCCGGCCTCGTCTTCGGGGTGCTCCTCGGCTACGTCAGCACCAAGAAGGCGGGCACCACCTTCTCCATGATCTCGCTCGGCATCGGCGAGATGGTGGCCGCCATGTCGCTCATGTTCCCCGCCTTCTTCGGCGGCGAGGGCGGCATCTCCAGCAACCGCGTGACCGGCGCGGGGCTGTTCGGGATCACCTACGGCCCGCAGCGGCAGATGTACTACCTCATCGCGGCGTGGGGCTTCCTCTGCGTGCTCGCCATGTACGCGCTCACGCAGACGCCGCTCGGGCGCATGGCCAACGCGGTGCGCGACAACCCGGAGCGCGCCGAGTTCGTGGGCTACAACCCGCGCCGCGTCCGCTTCCTGATGGTGGTGGTGTCGGGCTTCTTCGCCGGCGTCGCGGGCGGGCTCGCCGCGCTGAACTACGAGATCGCCACCGCCGAGACGCTGGCGGCGCACACCTCGGGCGCCGTGATCCTGATGGCCTTCGTGGGCGGCATCGGCCAGTTCTACGGGCCCATGCTGGGCGCGGCGCTCATCACGGTGCTCCAGATCGCCGTCTCGAGCGTCACCCAGGCGTGGATGCTCTACTTCGGCCTCTTCTTCGTGGGCATGGTGCTCTACGCGCCCGGGGGGATCGCCAGCCTCGTCGTGGCGCACGAGCGCGCCTGGCACGGGCGCCTGGTGCGCCGGCTGGTGCCGCCGTACCTGGTCGCCGCGGCGCCCGCGCTGCTCTCCGCGGCGGGCGTCATCGCCCTCGTCGAGATGGCCTACGGCCTGGTCGACGCCGTGGGAGAGGTCCGGGTGCGCCTCCCCGGGCTGACCGTCGACCCGCGGAGCGCGCGGCCCTGGATGGCCGCCCTCCTCGCGCTGGCGGTGGGCGCGCTGCTCCTGCGGCGCGCCGCCCGCGCCGTCGGCGCGCGGTGGCAGGAGATCAACGCCGAACTCGTCACGCGGGAGGGTCCCGATGCAGAGCACGCCGGCGCTGCGCCTGGTCGAGGTGTCCAAGAGCTTCGGCAAGACCTCCATCATCAAGGAGGTCAGCCTGGAGGTGCGGGCGGGTGAGCGGCACGCGGTGATCGGCCCCAACGGCGCCGGCAAGTCGACGCTCTTCAACCTGGTGAGCGCGCGCTTCCACCCCACGCGCGGCCGCATCGAGCTGAAGGGCGAGGACATCACCCGCCTCGCGCCCTACGAGATCAACCGGAAGGGGCTGAGCCGCAGCTTCCAGATCACGAACATCTTCCCGCGGCTCACCGTCTTCGACAACGTGCGGTGCGGCGTGCTCTGGTCGCTCGGGTACCGGTACTCCCCCTGGCGCCGCCTGAGCGCGCTCCGCGACGCCGCCGAGCGCGCCGACCGGGTCGTCTCCGAGCTGGGCCTCGGGCGCCGGCGCGACACGCCGGCCAGCGTCCTCACCTACGCCGAGCAGCGGGCGCTCGAGATCGGCATCACCATCGCCAGCGGGGCGGACGTGATCCTGCTCGACGAGCCGACCGCCGGCATGAGCCGCTCCGAGACCGACGAGGCGGTGGCCCTCATCCGCCGCGTCACCCAGGGCAAGACGCTGGTGATGGTCGAGCACGACATGAGCGTGGTCTTCGGGCTCGCCGACCGCATCTCGGTGCTGGTCTACGGCCGCATCCTCGCCACCGGGACCCCGTCCGAGATCCGGGCCAACCCGACCGTCCAGGAGGCCTACCTGGGAAAGAGCTTCGCCCATGCTTGAGGTCCACGACCTGCACGCCTACTACGGCAAGAGCCACGTCCTGCACGGGATGGCCTTCACCGTGCGCCAGGGCGAGATCGTGAGCCTGCTCGGCCGCAACGGCGTCGGGCGCTCCACCACGGTGAAGGCCATCATGGGCCAGGTGCGCGCCACCGGCAGCGTCCGCTTCAAGGGGGAGGAGATCCTGGGGCTCCGCGCCCACCAGGTGGCGCGCCGGGGCGTCGGCTACGTCCCGGAGGACCGGGCCATCTTCCCCGATCTGACCGTCCGCCAGAACCTGGCGCTCGGCATGAAGCGCCGGCGCGAGAGCGGCCGCTGGCGCATGGCCGACATGTTCGACCTCTTCCCGGTGCTTCGGGAGCGCGCCGAGACCGCCGCCGGCGTCCTCTCGGGAGGCGAGCAGCAGATGCTCACCCTGTGCCGCACCCTCCTCGGCGATCCCGATCTCGTCATGATCGACGAGCCGACCGAGGGGCTCGCGCCCCGGATCGTCGAGCAGGTGGGCGCCTTCCTCTCCACCATCAAGGAGCGCGGCATCTCGGTGCTCCTGGTGGAGCAGAAGCTGGCCATCGCCCTCGACATCTCGGCGCGCGTCTACGTGGTGGGCCACGGGCGCGCCGTCTTCCAGGGCACGCCGGCGGAGCTGCGCGCCAGCGAGGCGATCCGCAAGGAGTGGCTGGAGGTCTGACCGGAGCCGGCGCCCCCCTCGCGCGCGCGGCGCCCGCGCCTCCGCCGGGACGGGCCGGACGGTCAGGAGGGGCGCAGCGTCCCCTGCCGCAGCTCCGGCACCACGTCGAAGCGGCCCTTTTGCGCGGCGAAGGCCACCTCCTCGCGCAGGCCGCGCGCGAGCATGAGCTGGCCGACGCGGCTCGCCTCCAGGCACGCCTGGGCGTCGCAGCGGTCGTGGAGCAGGTGGGCGGCGCGCGCGGAGTCGCTCAGCTCGTGCCCGCCGCCGCGCGCGAGGAAGAGCGAGACCAGGTGACCGGCCCCGTAGAAGTCCTCCAGGTTGAACCGATCGGCCGACCCGGCGCAGACGATGAGCACCTCCTCGCCGGGAGCCTCGCGGAGCACGCGCTCCACCACCGCCTCGCCGTTCAGGAGCGCCGCGGCGTAGACGCGGGCGGCCGCGCGTGCCCGGGCCAGGGCCACCGTGCCGTTCGTGGTGCAGTAGAGGAGCGGCCGCCCCGCCACGCCCTGCTGGAGCAGCGCGAGCGGTGTGGGGTGGCAGAACCCCTCCAGCGTGGTGGCGTTCAGCTCGCCCGCCAGCACGTAGGAGCCGTCCGGGCGGCGCGCCGCCTCCGCGCGCGCGGCGAGGCCGTCGGGGAGCGGCAGCACCTCCGTCGCCCCGTGCGCCAGCACGGTGACGATGCTGGAGGTGGCGAAGAGGACGTCGAGGACGACGACCGTCCTGCCCGCCAGCCGCTCCCGGTCGAGCTCCTCCTTCTTGAGCAGGACGTGGAGACGCGCCATCAGGCGCCGTTCCGGCGCAGCAGCATCGCGAACCCCTCCATCTCCATCACCACGTCGCGCTGCTGGTTCATCACCTCCCACCGGTTCTTGAGCAGCCCCACGTTCGGCCTGCTCTTCAGGGGGCGCGCCTCGAGGACCGTCAGCCGGACCTTGAGCGTGTCGCCGGGCCGGACCGGCCGGGTCCAGCGGATGTGCTCGACGCCCGGCGACCCGACGCTGGCCGCGTCGAGCCAGAAGGCGTCGCAGGCCATCCGCATCGCCAGGCCGGCGGTGTGCCAGCCGCTCGCGATGAGCCCGCCGAAGGGCGATCGCCGCGCGGCCTCCTCGTCGACGTGGAACGGCTGAGGGTCGAACTGCCGCGCGAACGCGATCATCTCGTCGCGGGTGGGCGTCACGCCCCCGAACTCCCGCGACAGGCCCGGCGTGAAGTCTTCCCAGTAGTACCGCTTCGTCTCCATGATGGGCTCCGCTCCCCCGTGCTCGTGGCTCAACCCTCGAACTCCTCGTGCGGCCGGGCGGCCGGCATGAGCGCGAACACGCCGCTCGCACGGAGGATCCGCCGCTCCCCGACCGTGAGATAGCAGTTCGCGAACGCCAGCCGGGTCCCGACCCGCTGGATGTCGACGCGCGCCTCCACCCAGTCGCCGCGCCGCGCCGCCTCGACGAAGTCGGTGGTGAGGCTCACCGTCACCATCGGCTGGGGCGGCGCCCGCGAGCGCGAGAGGGCGATGCCGAGCGCGCTGTCGGCCAGCGTCACCAGCATTCCGCCGTGCGCGATGCCGCGGACGTTCAGGTGCTTCTCCTCGATGCGGAGCGCGATGACGGGCTGACCGTCCACCTTCCTGAACCAGAGCGGCCCCAGCATGCCGAGGAAGGAGCCGCCCTGCCGGAGCGGCACGAAGCCCTCCGGGACCGCCGGCTCCTCCGCCGCGACCGGCGCGCCCCCGGCCGGCGAGGGATCAGGCGAGCCCATGGATCCGCCCGCGGTCGAGCGCCCGGGACGCCTGCCGCCCCAGCACGCGCACCCACTGGATGAGGCCCCCGAAGCGAGGGTCGCGCGTGTGACCGTCCACCCAGCGCCGGTAGATCTGCTGGCCGATGACCGCGATCTTGAAGAGCGCGAACACGTAGTAGAAGAGGCCGTCCGCCACGTCGCGCCCGGTGCGCGCGGCGTACCGCTCCACCACGCCCTGCCGCGAGAGGCTGCCGGGGAGCACCGTCGGGCCGTAGGAGCGGATGTGCATGTCGGGCGGGTCGTCCGGGTCGATCCAGTAGCCGAGCATCGTCCCCAGGTCCATCAGCGGATCGCCCACCGTCGCCATCTCCCAGTCGAGGACCGCCACCACGCGCGTCAGGTCGGCCGGATCGAGCACGACGTTGTCGTACTTGTAGTCGTTGTGGATCAGCGCCGCCCCGCGCTCCGGAGGCATGTGCCCCGCCAGCCACGCCGCCGCCCGCTCCAGGTCGGGGATGTCGTCGGTCCGGGCCCGCTGGTACCGCTCCGCCCAGCCGGTCACCTGCCGGGCCACGTAGCCCCGGGGCTTGCCCAGCGCGGCCAGGGCACCCGTGGTGACGTCCACCTCGTGCAGCCGGGCCAGGTTGTCGACGAGCGCGGTGGAGGTGGCCCGCACCAGCTCCGGCGTGAAGGTGGTCCCCGGCGGCGGCGCCTCGTTCCGGATGATGACGCCGTGCACCCGCTCCATCAGGTAGAACCGCGCCCCGATCACCGCCTCGTCCTCGCAGAAGGCGATGGGCCGCGGCGCCTGCGGGTAGAGCCCCTGCAGCCCGGACAGGATCCGGAACTCGCGCCCCATGTCGTGCGCGCTCTTGACGCTGGCGCCGAAGGGCGCGCGCCGGAGCACGGCCTCCTGCTCGCCGAACCTCACGAGGTAGGTCAGGTTCGAGTGGCCCTTCCTGAACTGGAGGACCGCGATCGGCCCCGCCGTGCCGGGATAGGCGGCCTCCAGGAACGGCCGGAGCCGCTCCGGATCGAAGCGCTCCTGCTCGCGCACCTCGTCGGGCTCGTCGAGGCCGGTCCGCTCGAGGTCCGTGCCTCCGCCCGTCACGCCTTCATCCCGTGCTCGGCCAGGATCCGCCGCGCCACCGCCTCCATGTGGACCTCGTCGGCGCCGTCGTAGATCCGGCCCGCGCGCTCGTGCGCCCACCAGTACGCGAGCGGCGTGTCGTCGGTCATGCCCAGGCCGCCCAGCGTCTGGATGGCGCGGTCGAGCACCCGCATCAGGGTCCGGGCCACGGTGAACTTGATGAGCGAGATGTCGGTGCGCGCCGCCGAGACACCCTCCCGCTCGATCCTCCAGGCCGCGTGCAGCACCATCAGCCGCGCCCCGTCGATCTCGGCCCGGCTCTCGGCGACGTACTGCTGGATGATCTCCTTCGAGCCGAGCGGTCGGCCCGGGGCCAGCATGCGGGTGGCGGCGTGCCGGCACATGATCTCGAAGGCCCGCTCGCAGATGCCGATCCAGCGCATGCAGTGGGCGATGCGGCCGTGGCCGAGCCGCTTCTGCGCCAGCAGGAAGCCCTGCCCCTGCCCGCCGAGCAGGTTGGAGAGCGGCACCCGCGCGCCGTGGTACTGCACCTCGCCGTGGCTCTGGTGGTCCGCCCCGCGGTGCCCCATGATCGAGAGGTTCCCCACCAGCTCGAACCCGGGCGTGTTCGTGGGGACGATGATCATGCTGGCGCGCTGGTGCGGCCTGGCGGCGTCGGGGTCCGTCACCGCCATGCACACCGCGAAGGCGGCGCCGTCGGCCGAGCTCGAGAACCACTTGTGGCCGCGGATCACCCACGAGTCGCCCTCCCGGACGGCCGTGGTCCCGAGCCAGGTGGGGTTGGAGCCGGCGAACTCCGGCTCGGTCATGGTGAAGCAGCTCCGGATCTCCCCCCGCGCGAGCGGCTTCAGCCACCGCTCGAGCTGCTCGGGCGTCCCGTACTCGAGCAGCAGCTCCATGTTGCCGATGTCGGGCGCCTGGACGTTGAAGACGTAGTGGGCGATGGGGCTCTTCCCGAGCTCCTCGGAGAGCACTGCGAACTCGGTCAGCTTGAGGCCGGCGCCGCCCCAGTCGGGCGGCATGTGGGCGGCGAAGAGGCCGGTCTCCCGCGCCTTCGCGCGCTTCGCCTTCAGCTCCGGGAGGATGGCCGCGAAGCCCCTGGCGCGGTAGGCCGGCTCGAGCGGGTAGATCTCCCGCTTCATGAAGTCGCGCACGATGCTGCGGATGCCCTGCACCCTCTCCGTCGGCGTGAAGTCCACGTGTCCTCCGCTCGCCGCGGCCGTCAGGCCGCGGTCATGGATTGAAAGTTTCCGCCCAGGACCCGCTCCAGATCCGGGGCGGCCAGGCCCGACCGCACGAGCTGCTGCAGGATGGCGCCGTGGTCGTACCGGCCGTCCGGCCCCGGGTAGCCGTACGGACCGTCGCTGCCGTAGACGCAGCGCGACGCACCCAGCGCCCGGAGCGCGTCGTGCCGGAGCGCCTTGTCGAGGTAGGGGCTCGACAGATCGACGAGGACGTTCTCGCGCCGCCTCACCTCGTCCCATGCGCGCCGGTACCAGGGGATGAGCGCGTGGGCGTAGAGGACCACGAGGCGCGGGAAGGCGTCCGGCAGCCGGCGGAAGTCGCCCCGCTCGCCCGGCGCCCCGAGGTGGATCAGCATCGGCCGGCCCCGCGCCTGGCACACCTCGGCCACGGGCAGCAGCGCCTCCACCGGGTAGCGGTGCCAGAACGGGTGGGCCTTCACGCCGATCCAGCCAGGGCGCGCCAGGCGTCGCTCGGCCTCCTCCGCGCCGATCCCGGCCGCGGGGTTGACGCAGAACCAGCCGACGAACCGCCCGGGGTGGGCGGCCACGGCGCGCTCCACGCCGTCGTTGTCGGGCCGATCGAGGATGGCCGCCCCGCGGCCGGCGTAGGACACCCGGCCCGACCGCCGGACCGTGGCCCGGTAGAGCACGTCGCCCCGCTCCGGCGCGCCGCTCGTCAGCGCCGACCGCATGGCCGTCCAGCGCCGCACGCC
>JAJYHA010000473.1 GCA_021784995.1 Myxococcales bacterium | reverse complement strand
AGGAACAAGCGCGTCCGCTCGTCGTGATCGACAGGCTGACAAAAGTCTTCGTGGGCGGGCGGAGTTCTCACCAGGTGCATGCGCTACGCGGCGTGTCCCTCAGGATCGGCCGGGGCGAGAGCGTCGAGCCGGAAGCCGTTGATCCCCTTGAGCGTCGTCTTGACGGTCACGCGGAACGTGTCGATCCCCCCCCGCGACGGCCGGGGGGAGGGAGAGCCGCGCGACCGGCATCCCGCGCTCGACCTCGAGCGCGCGCGCCACCTCGCCGAGGAGCGTCGTCTTCCCCATCCCCGGGCCGGCGACGAGGGTGATCCCTCCCTCGACCCGGAGGCTGCCGCGCCCGATCGAGGAGGGCTCCGGGAAGAGGCGGGTCACCTCCCTCGCGCTGGGGACGCGGAGCACCGCGGCGTCGGAGCCCGGCTCGAGGCGTTCGGTGGTGTAGGGGTGTTCCACGAGGCCCTCGGTTCTCGGTCCCGGCGCTCAGAGCGCGAAGGGGGAGGCGCGCCCCCGGGCGAGGATGCGACGGACGATCCCGTCCGGGAATGTATAGGCGTCCGGGCTCGTCAGATCCCCCACCGGCGCGAGGAGCCCCGTCTCGGCCAGCATCCGGACGGTGGTCGCCGCCGCCTCGCCGATCCGGCGTTCGAGCTCGTCCGGGGGGAGGAGGGCGGCGATCCCGGTCGCGGCGAACTGCCGGGTGAGCAGCTCCGCGGCGAGGGCGCGGAGCGCCGCGGTGGTCACCTCCCCGTCCCGGGCGAGCCGCCGGAGGAGGAGCCCGGCCGGGCTCTGCGCGTCGCCGATCTCCGACTCGATCCAGACCCGGGAGGGAGAGCCCTCCTCCTCCTCGCGCTTGACCGCCGCCGTCGCCCCCTCGATCCCGATCTCGACGGCGCCGAGGCTCCCCTGGCGCGCCCGCTCCGGATCGTAGAGCTCGAGGACCGCGGAGCCGAGCCGCCGGACCAGGAGGGCGATCCCGTGCGCCTCCCGGATGACGAGCTCCAGCGCCGGCTCGGTGAATCGGATCCCCTGGCGCGCCCCGAGCCCCCGCATCATGGCGCGGGCGGCGTCGTCCGGCAGCCGGGGGACGAAGACCCCCTGGAACGCGCCGAGGAGCGACTGGCCGGCGAGGGCGGGGACCGGCGCCCACAGGAGGGGGTGGAGCGCGCCGCAGAGGATCACCCCGGCGCGCGGCCCGCCCGGCAGCGGGTCGGCGAAGGCCGACCGGAGGCGGCCGATCAGGACGGAGAGGACGTCGAGCGCCGCGGCGAGCCGCGCCGGGGCGACGCCGATCGCCTGTTCCACCTCGTCGAGGACGATGAGGAGCGGCGGCGCGCGCTGCCCCTCCGCGCCGGCGCTGGCGGCCGCGAACGCGCCGAACCAGGCGGCGACCACGACGCCGTCGAGGCGCCCCTCGGGGAGCGGCGGCGGGACGGCGATCCGGGCGCCGTGGCGCGCGAGCGCCGACTCCCGGAGCCGCGCCGCCAGGTAGCGGAGGATGGTGTCGGCCGCGGCCGCCGGATCCGCGCCCGAGGCGAGCTCCTGGTAGAAGCCGGCCAGGTCCACGTAGGCCGACGGGCCGGGGAGCCGGCGGGCCACCTCGAGCGCGAGCGACGACTTGCCGAAGCGGCGCAGCCCGCCCACGAAGAGCCAGTGGCCCGCCTGGACGCCGCCGAGCAGGCCGGAGACGAGCCGCTCGCGATCGAAGAACTGGCTCGAGGAGACGATCCGGCCGCGGACCTCGAAGGGGTTGCCGCGGAGCGAGGTCTGCTCCACGAGGTCGAGGAGGTCGTCGGCGCCGCGGGCGGCGAGCAGCCGGTCCTCGGCCACCGGCAGCACCTGGACGGCCCGGCCCGAGCCGCGGGAGGCCCACTCGAGGAGCGCCCGGACCGCGGGCAGGTCGGGCGAGGCGCCCTCGTCGTGGACGAGGAGGGCGAACTCCGCCTCGGTGGCCCGCGCGGCGGTGGCGGCGCGGTGGACGTCGCGCTCCGCGAGGTGCGCGCCGCGCTGCGCCCGGCAGGCGACGGCCCGCCGGCCCCAGCGCTCCCAGCCCTGGCCGGCGGGGAGCGCGAAGGCGAGCAGCCGGAGGCGCGACGGGGAGAGCCAGCGCCACGGATCCCGGCGGGGCGGCAGGGCGGCCCCCTCCAGGTGGAGGCGGAGGCGCGAGGCCCACGGGCCGAAGGTCCGCCAGGCGGCGCGCACCCGCGCGAGCCAGGCGGCCAGCGCGCCGGCGAGGAGGAGCGACGCCGCCGCCCACCAGAGCGAGGCGATCCGGCCCGACCGCAGCCGCTCGAGCTGCGCGAGGAGCTCGCAGTCGAAGAGCGCCGTGGCGCCGGGGGCGGAGCAGCGCTCGCAGCGCGCCCGGTCCAGCCCCAGCGCGTCGCAGGCGCTCCGCCCGCCGATCAGGTCGCCGGCCCAGGCGCCCAGCGACGCCGCCCGGTCGAAGCGGAGCTGCTCGAGGGGGAGCCCGGTCGCGGGATCGACGCGCCAGGGCGGCGCCTGGGGCTCCTCCTGGAGTCGCCCGGCGATGGCCCCGATCGCCCGGAGCTGCACCAGGAAGTCGGCGCCGCGGCCGCGCCGCTGCTCGCAGAGCCGGCGGAGCTGGCGCACCGCGCCCGGGGCCGCGGCCGGCGCCTCCTCGATCCGGACGAGCTCGGCGGCGGCCGGCGGCCGGGCGAAGGCCCGGGGCACCGACGCCTCCCGCCCCTGCCAGAGCGCCTCGAGCATGGAGGTGCAGGCGGCGAGCCGGGGGCCGAGCGGGACCTCGTCGCGCCGCGGCGGGCGCTCGAGCCAGGCCTGGAGCGCCAGCGTCGCCCCCGGGCCGAGGGCGCAGGTCGCGGGCGGCGCGAGCTCCTGGAGGGCGCGCACCGCGCGCGCGCAGCGGTCCTCGTCCCCGCCGTCGATCCAGGGCCGCCGCAGCGCCTCGAGCCGCGCGAGCGCCCGGCCGTTCAGGAGCTGGAGCCCGGGGTAGTGGCGGGCCGCCCAGGCGCCGAAGGAGCGGCCGGTGGCGGGATCCCCGAGGTAGCAGGTGTAGAGCTTGGTGAGCCCGGCGTCGGCGATCTGCCCCCAGCCGGCGGCGTCCACCCGCTGTCGATCGGCCGGGAGGTCCTCGAGCCAGCGGAGCAGGACCCGCGGCTCGAGCGCCCGGCAGTCGGTCGCCCAGATCGACTGGACCCGCCGCTGGACCACGAGCGGGCCGCTGCTCTCCAGCAGCTCCTGGAGCTGGCGGGCCCGGAGGCAGTCGCCGGCCGCGGGCGCGGGCCGCCCGGGGCACCCGGCCACCTCGAGGTAGGTCTGGACGAAGGCGAGGGAGGCGACCAGCGGCGGCCCGGCCGCGCCCGGGCGCTCCGTCGACGGGCCCGCGCCGCGCCGCGCCTCGCGCAGCAGGGCGACGTCGAGCGGCGCCGGGGAGGCGAACCAGCGGTCGATCGCCCCTCGGCCCCCCCGCTCGAGCCCGGCCCAGAAGGCGGGGGCGGCGCGGCGGAGGGCGGCCACCACGATCGGGCGCAGGAGGAGCGGGGGCCGGCCGCTCCCCGCCTCGAGGAGGGCGGCGAGCGGCCCC
>JAJYHA010000226.1 GCA_021784995.1 Myxococcales bacterium | reverse complement strand
CCTCGCCGGGACGGAGCAGCCCCGCCTCGTCGACGACCGGCCCGGTCAGCGCCGGGACCGGGGCGGCCGCCGCGGCGAGCGGCGCCGCGAGGAGCGCGGCGAGGGCGAGGGCGCGCAACCGGGGCCCCGCTAGAACTTCACGGTCGGTGGGGTCGCGGCGTCGGGGGCGGTCGCCTGGAACTGCGGCTTCGGCGCCTTGTGGTAGAGGAGCCCGTTCGTCCAGCTCGACGGCGGGACGGTCACCAGGTCGTTGAAGTCCTGGACCGCCGCGATGTAGCGCCGGCGGGCGATGGCGATCCGGTTCTCGGTCCCCTCGAGCTGCGCCTGGAGGTCGCGGAAGGCGCCGTCGGCCTTCAGCTCCGGGTAGCGCTCCGAGACCGCCAGCAGCCGGGAGAGGGCCCCGTGGAGCTGCGCCTGGGCCGCCTCGAACTGCTGCAGCCGCTCCGGCGTCAGGTCCCGGGCGTCGAGCTGGATCGAGGTGGCCTTCGACCGCGCGGCGACGACCGCCTCCAGCGTCTCCCGCTCGTGGGAGGCGTAGCCCTTCACCGTCGCCACCAGGTTGGGGACCAGGTCGGCGCGGCGCTGGTACTGGTTCTGGACCCTCGGCCCAGGCGCCGGCGACGGCGTTCTCGCCGCGCGGGATGGCCTGGTAGCCGCAGCCGGCGAGGAGCGCGGCCGCGAGCGGCGCGGCGAGGAGGTGGGGAGCGCGGCTGGTCATGGTCGGGGCCCTCGGTGGGCGGGGAGCCTACGACGGATCGGGCCGGCGCGCGCGGGTCCCGTCGGGGCCCGCGCCGGGGGGCCGCCCGGAGCCCCCGCGGCGGACGCGCTCAGTCGATCGCGGTGGAGCGGACCTGCCAGATCTCGTCGGCGTACTCGCGGATGGTCCGGTCGGACGAGAAGCGGCCGCTCCGCGCGGTGTTCAGGATCGCCATGCGGGTCCAGGCCTCCGGCTCCGCCCAGGCCCGCGAGACCCGGTCCTGGCAGGCCAGGTAGTCGGCGAAGTCGGCCAGGACCAGGTAGGGATCGTTCCCCAGGAGCGAGTCGACGATCGGCCGGAAGAGCCCCGGCTCCTCCGGCGAGAAGCGCCCGCCGGCCACCGCCTCGAGCACCGCCCGGACGGTGGCGTCGGTCCGCTCGATCTCGCGGGGCGCGTAGCCGCGCCGGCGGAGCGCCTGGACCCCCTCCACGGTGAGGCCGAAGAGGAAGAAGTTCTCCGCGCCGACCGCCTCCCGGAGCTCGACGTTGGCCCCGTCGAGCGTGCCGACGGTGAGCGCGCCGTTCAGCGCGAACTTCATGTTCCCGGTCCCGGAGGCCTCGGTGCCGGCGGTCGAGATCTGCTCGGAGAGGTCGGCGGCCGGGTAGATCCGCTCCGCCAGGCTCACCCGGAAGTTGCGCAGGAAGCAGACCGCGATCCGCCCCCGGACGTCCGGGTCGTGGTTCACGACGTCGGCGACCGAGTTCACCAGCTTGATGATCGCCTTGGCCATGGCGTAGCCGGGCGCCGCCTTGCCGCCGAAGAGGTAGCTGCGCGGCGGCGGGCGGTAGGTCGGGTCGCCCTTCATCCGCAGGTACTCGGCGACCACCCGCAGGATGGCCAGCGTCTGGCGCTTGTACTCGTGGATCCGCTTCACCTGGACGTCGAAGATCGAGTCGACGTCGAGCTCCAGGCCGCCGTCGGCGCGGACGATCTCGGCCAGCCGGGCCTTGTTCTGCCGCTTCACCTGGCGGAAGAGGCGCCGGAACCCGGCGTCCTCGGCGAGGGGCTCGAGGCGCCGCAGCTCGCCGGCGTCGGTGACCCAGCCCGGCCCCAGCACCTCGGTGAGGGTCCGGGCGAGCTCGGGGTTGGCCGCCAGGACCCAGCGGCGCGGGGTGACCCCGTTCGTCTTGTTGTTGAACTTGCCGGGCCAGAGCGCGGCGAAGTCCCGGAAGAGCTCGGTCCGGAGGAGCTCGGTGTGGAGCGCGGCCACGCCGTTCACCGAGTGCGACCCGACGACCGCGAGGTTGGCCATCCGCACCTGCTTGGGCGAGCCCTCCTCGATGAGGCTCATCCGGGCGATCGCCTCCTCCGGCACCTTCCCCGGGCCGCGGCAGGCGTCGAGGAAGCGGCGGTTGAGCTCGTAGACGATCTCCAGGTGGCGCGGGAGGACCCGCCCGAAGAGGTCGACCGACCAGCGCTCGAGCGCCTCGGGGAGGAGGGTGTGGTTGGTGTAGCCGAAGACCGCGCGGCAGATCTCCCAGGCCTCGTCCCAGGGGAGATCGTGCAGGTCCACCAGGACGCGCATGAGCTCGGCGATGGCGATCGACGGGTGGGTGTCGTTCAGCTGGATGGCGACGCGGTCGGGGAGCCGCCGCAGGTCGTCGTGGGTCTTCAGGTGGCGCAGGAGGATGTCGTGGATCGAGCAGGCCACGAAGAAGTACTGCTGCTGGAGCCGCAGCTCCTTGCCCATGACCGTCAGGTCGTTCGGGTAGAGGACCTTGGTGATGTTCTCGGAGACGTCCTTCTCCTCGACCGCCCGCAGGTAGTCGCCGGCGTTGAAGTCGGCGAGGTCGAGCTCCTGCGAGGCGCGGGAGCGCCAGAGCCGCAGGGTGTTGACCGCCGCCCCGGGGCCGTAGCCGGCGATGGGGACGTCGTAGGGCATGCCGTGGACGCGGCGGCCGTCGACCCAGCGGACCCGGAGCGCGCCCCCCTCGCCCCGGTAGTGCTCGGTCCGGCCGTAGAGCCGGACCGGCACGACGTACTCGGGGCGCGGGACCTCCCAGGCGCAGCCGAAGCGGAGCCAGCCCTCCGGCCGCTCGACCTGGTACCCGCTCCGGAGCTCCTGGTCGAAGATCCCGAACTCGTAGCGGATGCCGTAGCCGTGGGCCGGCAGCGAGAGGGTGGCCATCGAGTCGAGGAAGCAGGCGGCGAGCCGGCCGAGGCCGCCGTTGCCGAGCCCGGCGTCCGGCTCCTGCTCGAGGAGGTCGGCGAGGTCGATCCCCAGGTCGGCGAGGGCCGCCTTGAGGTTGTCGCGCAGGCCGAGGTTGATGAGGTTGTTCTCCATCAGCCGGCCCATGAGGAACTCGAGCGAGAGGTAGTAGACCCGCTTCGCGTCCTCCCGGTACCAGGCCTGCTGCGTCTGGAGCCAGCGGCGCATGAGCCGGTCGCGGACCGCGTAGGCGGCCGCGAAGTACCGGTCGAGCGAGGTGGCGCTGTGCTCGTCCTTGCCCTGCGAGTACTGGAGGTGCTCGGCGAAGGCCCGCTTCAGGCTCTCGACGTCGGGCGCGGTCCGGGTGTTCGGGAGGTCCCGGGAGCGCTCCAGCGCCTGGGCCTCGGCCCTCGAGCCGGTCGTCGACTTCCTCGGCGCTGCCATCGATCCACCTCCCCGCGGCGCGGTGCGCTCCCGGCGTCCCGCCGGCGAGGCCCTCGATCCTAGCCCGGATCCCGCCGGCCCGCCCGCGCGCGCCCGCTCCCCCGGCGCCGCCCGGAGCGCGGGCCGGAGCGCCGCCGGCTCTGCCGCGCGCCCGCTCGGCCCCCCTTTGCGACGCCTCCCCGGCGCCGGCCGGGGGGTGGTGCTTCACCCCGTGTAGGCAGTT
>JAJYHA010000123.1 GCA_021784995.1 Myxococcales bacterium | reverse complement strand
CGATCTTGGCGCTGGTGGACCGCGACGAGGGCGGCCGCGAGGCCATCGAGGCGGCCGGGGTCCGCGTGGACGCGCTCTTCACGCGCGGGGACTTCCTGTCGTGAGGGCCGCGGCCGCCGTCCTGGCGCTGGCCCTCGCCGGCTGTCACCTCCCGGTGGAGCCGCGCCCGCCACCGGACGAGGGCGCGTGGGCGGCCCTCCGCGCCAGCGTGACGCGAGCCGGGAAGCTCTACGACGGCCTCGCCACGAACGCCTTCGCGCAGGCCGTGTACCTGCGGCGCGACGTGCGCGAGGCCCGCGCGCTGCGCGTCGCCGCCTGGAAGTCGCTCACGGCCGCCGAGACCGATCGGCTGCTCGCCGCGGAGCGGGAGGACGCGGCCGGCCACGAGGAGTTCCTGGTCTCGCTCTTCACCCCGACGCCGTCCGACAACGACCTCGACGCCTCGAGCACCGGCTGGCGGCTCGCCATCGTGGCCGCCGGCGCGCCCGACGAGCTGCCCACCAGCGTCGTCCAGCTCCGGCCCGACTCGATGCTGCGCGCGCTCTACCCGGAGATCGGCGACTTCGACGTCACCTACCGCGTCCGGTTCGCGCGGAAGGTGCCGCTCGAGGGGCGCCCCTTCGTGCTCCGCCTGGCGGGCCCCCGGGGCCGGCTGGACTTCGTCTACTAGCTCCCCGGCGGGGGCCGGCGGCGGTCGCGCCGTCAGTCCACGTCGGCGCGCGTCAGCACGGTGTCGTGCCGCTGGCGCTCGTCGGGCCGCGGGAAGTCGAGCAGGTAGTGCAGGCCGCGCGACTCCTTCCTGCGCCGCGCGCACTCCACGATCAGCAGCGCGACGTCGGCCAGGTTCCGCAGCTCGATCAGGTCGGACGTCAGCTTGTACTGCCAGTAGTAGTCCCGGATCTCGCCGCGGAGCAGCTGGAGCCGGGTGCGCGCGCGCTCGAGCCGCTTCATCGAGCGCACGATCCCGACGTAGTTCCACATCAGGCGGCGCACCTCCTCCCAGTTGTGCGTCACCACCACCCCCTCGTCGGGGTCGAGCGCGTCGCCCGGGTTCCAGTCCGGGACGTCGGCGGCGGGTGCGCCGCGCGCGGCGGCGAGCAGCTCCCGCGCGTGCAGCGCGGCGCGCCGGCCGAAGACGAGGCCCTCCAGCAGCGAGTTGGAGGCGAGGCGGTTCGCGCCGTGCAACCCGGTGCAGGAGACCTCGCCCACGGCGAGCAGGTGCGGGAGGGAGGTCGCGCCCAGGAGGTCGGTCACCACGCCGCCGCACTGGTAGTGCGCGGCCGGCACCACCGGGATGGGCTGCACGGCCATGTCGACCCCGAACTCCTTGCAGGTGGCGTAGATGTTCGGGAAGTGCTCGATCAGGAACGCCTTCGGCAGGTGCGTCATGTCGAGGTGGGCGCAGTCGTCGCCCCGCCGCTTCATCTCCGCGTCGATGGAGCGCGCGACGATGTCCCGGGGCGCGAGCTCCTTCCGCGCGTCGTAGCGCGCCATGAAGGCCTCGCCGGCGCGGTTGCGGAGGATCCCGCCCTCGCCGCGCAGCGCCTCCGAGATGAGGAAGCTCTTCGCCGCCGGGTGATAGAGGCACGTCGGGTGGAACTGGAAGAACTCCATGTTCGCGACGGCCGCCCCGGCTCGCCAGGCCATGGCGACGCCGTCCCCGGTGGCGACGTCCGGGTTGGAGGTGTAGAGGTAGACCTTGCCGGCGCCGCCCGTGGCCAGCACGGTGACGGCCGCCGTGAAGGTGGTCACCTCGCCGGTCGTCCGGTCGAGGACGTAGGCGCCGAGCACGCGGTTGGCGCCGCCCAGCCCCAGCCGGCTGGTGGTCAGGAGGTCGACCGCCACCGCGTCCTCCACGATCCGGAGGCCGCGCGCGTCGCAGGCGGCGAGGAGCGCCCGCTCGACCTCGCGCCCGGTGGTGTCCTTGGCGTGCGCCACCCGCCGGTGGGAGTGGCCGCCCTCCCGCGTCAGGTGGAGGTGATCGCCCTCGCGGTCGAACTCCACCCCCAGCGACTGCAGCCAGCGGATCCGCTCCGGACCCTCCCGGACGGTGACGTCGACGGCGTCGCGGTGGCACAGCCCCGCCCCGGCGACCAGGGTGTCCTCGATGTGCCGCTCGAAGGCGTCGCCGGGGCCGAGCACCGACGCGATGCCGCCCTGGGCGTACTGCGTCGATCCCTCGAAGCGCTGGCGCTTGGCCAGGACCGCGACCGAGCCGTGCTGCGCCGCCTCCAGCGCGAACGACAGGCCGGCGACGCCGCCGCCGAGGACGAGGAAGTCGACACGTTCACGCGAGGAGAGCCGGGTCATGTGGGTAGATGTATCATGTGGTGAGGGGTTTATGGTTGTGGGCCGGCTCCGGCGGCTGGTAGCTTTTTCGGTCGCGAATGCCTCGCTCGCTCGCACTCCTCGCGCTGCTGGCCGCCTGCGTCGTGCCGTCCCGCGACGCCGCGGAGGACTTCTACTCGTTCGTGGACGCCGACGGGGTGATCCACGTGACGAACGTCCCCGACGACGCGCGCTACCGGCGGATCCGGGGCTCGCGCGTCCGCGCCCGGGGCCTGCACACCATCGCGATCCACGGCCGCCCGCCGCCGCTCCTCCGCCGCGAGTCGGACTGGGACGCGCACATCCGCTCCGCGGCGGAGCGGAACGGCCTGGCCCCCCCGCTGCTCAAGGCGGTCATGGCGGCGGAGTCGAACTTCGACCCGGCGGCCCTCTCCGGGAAGGGCGCCGCGGGCCTCATGCAGCTCATGCCCGACACGGCGCGGGACCTGTACGTGACCGACGCCTTCGACCCGGCGCAGAACATCGAGGGAGGGGCGCGCTACCTGCGCACGCTCCTCGACCGGTTCGGTGGGGACCTCGAGAAGGGGCTCGCCGCGTACAACGCGGGCCCCGAGGCCGTGCGGCGGGCGGGCGGCGCGGTGCCGCGCATCCCGGAGACGCAGGCGTACGTGCGCAAGGTCATCGCGCTCTACGAGCGATACACGAAGGGTGGCTAGCCGTGCCGAGCACCGCCGCCACCGCGGGCGAGGTGGAAGCCCTCGACGAGGAGTTCCGCCATCACCTCCAGCGTGGCACCGACCTGCTTGCGCGCGGCGACGGCGGCGGGGCCGCGACCGCGCTCGAGCGCGCACGCGAGCTGCGCCCGCGCGACGTGCAGGTGCTGGGGCTCCTGGGCCAGGCCCTCTACCGGCTCGGCCGGTTCGACCAGGCGACCGAGGTCTTCCAGCGTCTGGTGGACGAGTCGCCCGTCGAGGCCGCGGCGCGGGTGAACCTCGGGCTCGCCAGCCTGAAGGCGCGGCGCCACGCGCAGGCCATCCGTCAGCTCGAGATCGCGCTCGACCTGCAGCCCGATCACCGGCGCGCCGTGGGGTACCTCGGGCTCGCCCACCTGGAGCAGGGCGATCTCGTCCGGGCGCGGGCCTGCTTCGAGCGAGCCGGGAGCGAGGCCATGGTGGCGCGCTGCGACGAGCTGCTCGCCGCGGCGCGCCCCCCGGAGCGCCCGGCCGCGCCGGGGGAGCCCGACGCCGGCGCCGCCGCCGGAGCCGGATCGGCGCCGCCGTCCGTCGAGGGGGCGCCCG
>JAJYHA010000143.1 GCA_021784995.1 Myxococcales bacterium | reverse complement strand
GCGCTGATGCGGCGCGGGCTCATCTCCTTCCTCGAGGTGATCGAGAGCGAGGGGCCGGGCGACGAGGACGCCCAGCTCGACCTCGACCAGGCGGCGCGCCGGAAGGCGCCGCGCGGGCGGGGCGCGTCCCGGGCCGCCGGCCCGCCCGACGCCGAGCCGGCGGACGCCGCCGGGCCGCCGGAGGAGGGGGTGGAGCGGATCAAGGGGCACCGCTACTTCATCGCCACCGTCACCCGGCCGCCGCGCGTCTACCGCGGCAACCCCTTCCAGGTCGAGGTGGGGCTCGCCTTCGGGGGGAGCTGGCCGGCCGACAAGCCGATCGAGCTCTTCCGCTTCGCGAACCGGGTGCCGCTCCTCTTCCAGCGCGGCGCCTGCGGCATGACCGAGGCGATCGTCAAGACCGACTGGCGCAACTACCTCCTCTCGCAGCCGCGCGGCTCGCTCCCCGTCGGCCCGATGGCGCTCCTCATCCACGTCGCCTCGGTCTGGGTCCCGTTCACCAGCGAGGCGAAGGAGGCGCTGGCCCACTACCCGGAGATCATCCGCGAGATCCAGCTGGCCGCGCAGGAGTGCGGCCGGAAGCTGGCCGCCCACATCCGGAAGCGGCAGCACGCCGACTACCAGGCCCAGCGCCGGTCGATCTTCGAGCTCTACGTGCAGGAGGTGGCCCGGGCCATCGGCGTGATCACCGGGCGGAGCCCGGACCCGATCCGCCGCGACTTCATGAAGCTCGCGAACCAGGTCACCGACGCCGACCTCGAGGAGCCCGCCGCCGAGCCCCCGGCGGCCCGCGCCCGGCCCCGGCGGCGCGACGAGGAGCAGGAGTAGGCGATGCCCAGGCTCGACCCGCGGGACCGGAAGACCACCGAGAAGATCGAGCGGCTCGCCGAGGGGGTGCTGCGCGCCGTGAAGGGGGGGCGCAACCCGTTCGTCGAGATCCCGGTCCGCTCCCTCGCCAACGTCCGCTTCGACGAGAAGCGGCGGCTCATCCAGCTGGGGAGCCAGCGCCAGCGGCGCTACTTCTTCAACGTGGCGATGGCCCGCAAGTTCATGCAGACGTTCCTGGTGTCGGACGCCTGCAAGGAGCTCGTCGAGAGCGGCAAGACGACGAGCATCCGCGACCTCTACTACATGACGAAGCACACCATCGGGGAGACGCGCCAGAACACCTTCGAGGAGCAGGACGAGTCGGACCCCATCATCGAGGACCTGGAGGTGGCCATCGACGCGCTCCGCGAGGAGCTGCACCTCTTCGCCTCGCGCAAGGGGACGATGGTCGGCCCGATCACCATCCGCGACTCGGGCGACACCATCGACCTCCGCCGGATGGGCTCGGGCGGGTGGGGGGTCCCCTCGATCGTCGAGGAGAACGTGATCGAGTTCGGGCGCCACGAGGCGAAGTACGTCCTCCTCGTCGAGAAGGACGCCGTCTGGAGCCGCTTCAACGAGGACCGGTTCTGGAAGCGCCAGAGCTGCATCATCGTGCACGGGGGCGGGCAGCCGCCCCGCGGCGTCCGGCGGCTCGTGCGCCGGCTCAACGCGGAGCTGAAGCTCCCGGTCTACGTGCTGGTGGACAACGATCCCTGGGGCTTCTACATCTACTCGGTGGTCAAGCAGGGGTCGATCAACCTGGCGTACGAGTCGATGCGGATGGCGGTCCCCGACGCCCGGTTCGTCGGCCTCTCCTCCTTCGACAAGTCGGCCTTCCGGCTGCCGCCCAACGTGGCCATCAAGATGGACGACGGCGACGTCTCCCGCGCCCGGCAGATGCTCGCCTACCCCTGGTTCAAGGCCCGGCAGTGGCAGCGCGAGATCCAGGAGATGATCGACTCGGGGGTGAAGTACGAGCTCGAGGCCCTCTCCCGCCGCGGCATCAGCTTCATCACCGAGGAGTACCTGCCGAAGAAGCTCCGCGATCGGGAGTGGCTGGAGTAGACTGCCGCCCCCTCGCCGCCCCCCAAGGAGATCGCATGGCCGTCACCAGGAGCAACCGCAGCAAGCGCAAGGCCTCGAACCGGAGCAAGACGAAGCGGATCCAGGTGAAGCGGAAGCGGTCCCTCTCGATCAGCCGCAAGCGGCGCGCCAAGAAGAGCCCTCGCTAGAGCGCTCCGTCGGCGCCCGCCCCGGCGCCGGCCGGGTGGTGGAGCTCGAGGCAGAGCGCGCAGTAGACGAACCGCGTGCCGGGGGGCGGCTCGGCGACCAGCCCGGGGGCGAACTCCCACGGGTCGAGGAGCTCCTCGGCGTCGGGCCGGCGGACCCGCCGGCAGCAGCTGCACTGCTCGACCGTGCCGTCCTCCCGCGTCCAGCGGGACCCGGGGGCGTCGACCGGCGGGTAGACCTCGGCGATGGGCCGCTGGCGAACCAGCCGGTGGCTCACGGCGACGCTGGCGACCATCCGGCCCGGGCCGAGGACCGGCTCGAGGTGGGTGGCGACGAGCCGCGCGGTCGTGGGCGTGTTGCACTCGGCCAGCTGGATCGCGCCGCCCCGCGGGCCCGCCCCGGCGCGCCGCGCGGCGCGCTCGAGCAGCACCTCGTGCAGCCGCCGGGGCCACTCGCCCGACACGTGGTCGAGCCAGCGGGTGCCGATCAGCGCCGCCCCGGCCACGAACTCGCCGCCCCCGTTCTCCCTGGCGAACTGCTCCCAGGCGTCGTTCGCGTGCAGGATGATCCCGCCGGGGTCGACCAGCAGCGCCGGGTGGGGCAGGCGGTCGAGGAGCCGGAGCTCGTCGGCGAGCGGGTGCGGCCGTGCCGTGGCGAGGAGCGCCATGCGACCCTGCCGGTGCAGCCCCGGTGCCAGGCCCCGTCCTCCCGAAATCGGAGGTTTCGGCCCGGGGTGCCCGCGACCCGAGGTGCGCAGGTCCCTCACCTGGCGCCGCGCTCCGGCCCTTGCGAGCCGTCGGATTCCGGCCTACACCGGCGCCGTCGGGCCGCTCCGGACCCCCTGGTCGCCGGCCCGCCCAGATCGAGGAGGTCGGAGTGACCATCGAGACCGGCTGGAGCCTCCCCGCGGGGACGCTCGCCGACGCGCGGTCGGGCGCTCCGGAGGAGCTCGCGGCCGCCTGCGCGGGCGCGCCGACGCTCCTCTTCGTCTACAAGGCCGATTGCCCGGGGACGGCGGTGGCCGCGCCGGTCCTGCCGAGGTTCGACGCCGTCCCCGGGCTCCGGCTCCTGGCGATCTCCCAGGACGGGCCGGCGGAGACGCGGAGCTTCGGGGCGGCGAGCGGCTGGACCGGCCGCGTCCGCGCCCTGATCGACCCCGAGCCCTGGGCGGTCTCGGAGGCGCTCGGGGTCCGGGTGACCCCGACCTGGATCCTCGCCGGCCCGGACGGGCGGGTCGAGGAGGTGGCCGAGGGCTGGGCGCGGGTCGACGCGAACCGGCTCGCCGCCCGGGCCGCCGAGCTCGCCGGCGCGCCACCCCTGGTCGTCTCGCCGGAGGGGGGCGCCGAGCCGGCCTGGCGCCCCGGTTGAAGCTCGAAGAACGCGGCGTAGGCTACGCCGCCGGGAGGTCAGCCGCGGGCCGCGCGCGAGAGCGCCCGCCGGCGCGCGGGGCGCGCGGCTCCGAGGAACGGCGCGCATGTTCCATGATGCAAACTC
>JAJYHA010000044.1 GCA_021784995.1 Myxococcales bacterium | reverse complement strand
GCCAGCTCGGCTACATGTTCATGGGCGTCGGGGTCGGCGCGACCTGGGCGGGCTGCTACCACCTGCTCACCCACGCCTTCTTCAAGGCCTGCCTCTTCCTGGGATCGGGATCGGTCATCCTCGCCTGCCACCACGAGCAGGACATGCGGAAGATGGGCGGCCTGAAGGACCACACGCCGATCACCCGCTGGACCTACGCCGTCGCCACCCTCGCCATCAGCGGCTTCCCGGTGGCCGCCGGCTTCTTCTCCAAGGACGAGATCCTCTGGAAGACGTTCACGACGGAGAACCTCGCCGCGCCCTGGATCGGGCCCGTGCTCTGGTTCGTGGGACTCGTCGCCGCGGCCGGCACGTCGTTCTACATGTGGCGGTCGTACTACCTGACCTTCTGGAGCGGGTCGTACCGCGGCGGCTCCGGCCGCGGGGAGCACGCGCACGGCGGCGAGGAGGGGACGCACGAGGCCCACGCCCCGCGCGAGTCGCCCGTCGTGATGACCGGCGTCCTCCTCGCGCTCGCCGCCGGGGCGGTCCTCGCGAGCGTCCTCGGCCTCCCCTCGGCCTGGGGCTTCACCCCCATCCTGGAGTCCTTCCTCGAACCGGTGACCTCGGCCTCCAGGGACCTCCTCCACTTCTCCGAGCCGGGCCGCGGCCTCGAGCTGTTCTTCATGCTCGTCTCGGTCGGCGTGGCGACCGCGGGCTGGCTCGTCGCCGCCTGGCTCTACAAGACCGGCGAGAACCCCAGGCCGGCCGCCTGGCTCGCGAAGTACGCCGGCCTCCACCGGGTCGTCTTCAACAAGTTCTACGTGGACGAGATCTACGCGGCCACGATCCTGCGGGCCGCGATGTGGGTGAAGGACGTGGCCTTCTGGTTCGACGTCCACGTGATCGACGGGCTCGTCAACTTCGTGGGGGTCGTCGTCCGTTTCGTCGCCAACGTCGACGGGGCCATCGACCGCTACGTCGTGGATGGCCTGGTGAACCTCACCGCCGAGGCGGTGCTCGCCTCCGGCCGCGGCCTGCGCAAGCTCCAGACCGGCCGGATCGAGAACTACCTGATGACCGCCCTCGCCGGCGCGCTCGCGTTCGTCGCCATCAATTACCTCGTCCACTAGGGAAAGCCCATGCCCCACCTGCTGACCTACGCGATCTTCGCCCCGCTCGCCGGTTCGGCGGCGATCGTGCTCCTCGTCCTGCTGCGGCCGCTGCTCCGCCTGCCCAAGGAGCAGGTCGATTCCGCCTCCCGCCTCTTCGCCCTCGTCTCCTCGGGCCTCTCCTTCGCGCTCACCCTGCTGCTCTGGGCGCAGTTCGACGGGGCCAGGACCGGACCGCAGTTCGTCGACCACGCCGTCTGGATCCGCGGCTTCAACATCGAGTACTTCGTCGGCGCGGACGGCATCTCGATCGCGATGATCATCCTCTCCGGGTTGATCTCGTTCATCGCGACGATCGCCTCGATGCCCTGGTGGGTCCACGACGACCCGCAGCACCCCCACTTCAGCAAGCGGATGGTGCCGGGCTACCTCGCGCTCCTGCTCCTGTTGCAGGGCGCCATGCTCGGCGTCTTCTGCGCCCTCGACTTCTTCCTCTTCTACGTCTTCTGGGAGCTGATGCTCCTGCCGATGTACTTCCTCATCGGCATCTGGGGCGGGCCGCGCAAGGAGTACGCGGCGATCAAGTTCTTCCTGTACACGCTCGCCGGCTCGGTCCTGATGCTGCTCGCCGTGATCGGCCTCTACTACGGCAGCCGGTCCATCCCCGGCGTCCCGCTCGCCCTGGCCGACGGCACGCCGGTCCAGCACACCTTCAACATGCTCGCCCTCGCGCAGCTCGGGCAGCGCGGCCTCTTCCAGACCCTCACGTCGCTCTTCGGCTACCGGTTCGACCGCGTGGTCTGGCTCGCGCTGTTCATCGGCTTCGCCATCAAGATCCCGATGTTCCCGTTCCACACCTGGCTGCCGGACGCCCACGTCGAGGCGCCGACGCCGATCTCGGTGATCCTCGCCGGGGTGCTCCTCAAGATGGGCGGGTACGGGATCCTCCGGGTGAACTTCGGCATCCTGCCCGAGGCGACCCGCTTCTTCGCCGACATGATCGCGGTCTTCGGCACGATCAACATCGTCTATGGCGCCTTCGTCTGCCTCGCCCAGAAGGACCTGAAGAAGCTGATCGCCTACTCCTCGGTCTCCCACATGGGTTTCGTGCTGCTCGGGATGGCCGCCTTCACCCCGCAGGCGCTCTCCGGGGCGATGCTCCAGATGTGGACCCACGGCATCGTGAGCGCCATGCTCTTCCTCATCGTGGGCGTCCTTTACGACCGCGCCCACCACCGCGAGATCGAGGGCTTCGGCGGTCTCGCCGCGCGCGTGCCCGAGTACACGGCGCTCATGGGACTCGCCTTCTTCGCCTCGATGGGCCTGCCGGGCCTGTGCGGGTTCGTCTCCGAGTTCATGGTCTTCTACGGGACGTTCGCGGTCTACCAGACGCTGGTGATCGTCTCGGCGAGCGCCGTGATCATCACCGCCTCGTACTACCTCTGGACCATCCAGCGGATGTTCCTCGGCAAGCTCAACGAGAAGTACCGGGACCTCGCGGACGTGAACTGGCGGGAGCGGCTGACGCTCTATCCGCTCGGCGCGCTCTCGATCTTCTTCGGCTTCTACCCGCAGGCCGTCCTCGATCTGGTGAACGGCTCGCTCCAGCAGATGTCCCACGTCCTGCGGGGCGCGTTCTAGATCATGGAAGCGGCCATCGCCCGGAATCTGGGCTCGCTCGGCGCGTTCCTCCCCGAGATCGTCCTCTCGGCCGGGGTCCTCGCGCTCTTCCTCCTCGACCTCGTCTTCCGCGGCGAGGGGCGGCGGGGACGGCTGACCTGGGCCTTCGGGATCGTCCTCGCGCTGGCCGCCGCGGCCCTCGCCGTCACGCCGTCCTCCCCGCGCGGCCTCTTCAACGGGATGGTCGTGCAGGACGGCCTCGGCACGTTCTTCAAGTGGCTCTTCCTCGCGACCGCCGCCTACACCGCGGGCATCGTCGTCCACTCGAAGGAGATCTCCCGGGCGCGGCTGGGCGAGTTCTACGCCCTGCTGCTCGCCGTGCTGCTCGGCATGGACCTGATGGCCGTCTCCGGCGACCTCTTGATGGTCTACCTGTCGCTGGAGCTGGTCTCCCTCGTCTCCTACGCGCTCGCCGGCTTCCGCAAAGACGACGTCCGCTCGGCGGAGGCGTCGCTGAAGTACGTGATCTACGGGGGCGTCGCCTCGGGGATCATGCTCTTCGGGATCAGCTACATGTACGGCCTCTTCGGCACGACCGATCTCGCGCTGCTCGGGCCGAAGATCAAGGCGTTCTCGGGCGAGGTCTTCGTCGCCCAGACGCTCGGCGGCGCGACCGCGGCCCAGCTCGCCCTGGTCGTCGCGGTGATGTTCGTGCTCGCGGGCGTCGGCTACAAGATGGCGTCCGTCCCCTGGCACATGTGGTGCCCGGACGTGTACGAAGGCGCGCCCACGCCGTTCACCGCGTTCCTCTCGGTCGGCCCGAAGGCGGCGGGCTTCGCCGTGGCCCTCCGCTTCTTCGGCGTCGGCTTCACCGAGGCCGCGG
>JAJYHA010000188.1 GCA_021784995.1 Myxococcales bacterium | reverse complement strand
GGCTTGTAGTGGGCGCCGCGGCACTCGTCCCGCAGCCTCGCCCCCTCGACCATCGCGTGGGCCATCTCCAGCATGTTCGAGAGCTGGTTGGTGAAGACCACCGCCTGGTTCGCCCGCGGGCTGTCGTCGAGGTTCCCGACGTTCTTCCACCGCTCCTTGAGCTCGCCGATCTTCTTCGCCGCCGCCGCGAGCTTGTCGTTCTCCCGGATGACGGTGCAGTAGGCGGTCATCACCTCGCCCAGCTCGCGGTGGATCACGTACGGGTTCTCCGCGTGCTCGCCCTTCATCTGGTAGATCCCTTGCAGCCGCGCGCGCCAGCGCGCCTTCGCGTCGGAGAGCGCGCCCTGCGCGTCCGGGAGCGTCCCGCCGTTCTTCGCGTACAGCGCCATCGCCGGCCCGCCGATCATGCCGGCGTAGATGCAGGAGAGCAGCGAGTTGGCGCCCAGGCGGTTGGCGCCGTGGTACTGGTAGTCCACCTCGCCCGCCGCGAAGAGGCCGGGGAGGTTCGTCTGCTGGTTTCTGGGCGAAGGGACGATGTCGCCGTTCGCGTTCGCCTCGTAGTCGACCCAGAGGCCGCCCATCGAGTAGTGCATGCCGGGGAAGATTCGCATCGGGATGCGCGTCGGATCCTCGCCCGCGAACTTCTCGTAGATCTCCAGCACGCCGCCGAGCTTGCGCCACAACACGTCGGCCGGGATGTGGGTCACGTCGAGGTAGACCTGGTCCTTGCCGTCCACGCCGAGCTTCAGGTCGCGGCAGACATGGAAGATCTCTCGGGTGGCCACGTCGCGGGGGACGAGGTTGCCGAACTTCGGGTACTTCTCCTCGAGGAAGTACCAGCGCTTGCCGTCGCGCGGCACCCAGACGCGGCCGCCCTCGCCGCGGACGCTCTCGCTGATGAGCCGCAGCTTGTCCTCGCCCGGGATCGAGGTCGGGTGGACCTGGAGCATCTCGGGGTTGGCGTAGAGCGCGCCGTCCCGGTAGACGCTGCCGAGCGCGCTCCCGGTGTTGATCATCGAGTTGGTGCTGCGGCCGAAGATGATGCCCGGGCCGCCGGTCGCGAGGCAGACGGCCGAGGCGGGGAACGCCTCGACCTCCATCGTCCGTAAGTCGACCGCCGCGATCCCCCGGCAGCGCCCCTCGCCGTCACGGGCGACGCCGAGGAACTCCCAGTACTCGTGCTTGCGCACCCGCCCCTCCGCCTCGTAGCGGCGGACCTGTTCGTCGAGCGCGTAGAGGAGCTGCTGGCCGGTCGTCGCGCCGGCGAAGGCGGTCCGGTGGTGGAGCGTGCCGCCGAAGCGCCGGAAGTCGATGAGCCCCTCGGGGGTCCGGTTGAAGGGCACGCCCATTCGATCGAGCAGGTAGATGATCCCGGGCGCCGCGTAGCACATGCCCTTCACCGGCGGCTGCTCGGCGAGAAAGTCGCCCCCCTTGAGGCTGTCTTTCACGTGGATGTCGGGGTGGTCTCCCTCGCCCTTGGTGTTGACCGCGCCGTTGATGCCGCCCTGGGCGCAGACGGAGTGGCTCCGCTTGACGGGGACGATGGAGAAGACGTCGACCGGCAGCCCCGCCTCCGCGAGCTTGATCGTGGTCATCAAGCCTGCGAGCCCGCCCCCGACGACGATGAACCGCACTTCCTCGGCCATGGACCGCTCCTCTCGTTCGATGGGGAAGACCTTTTACTCCTTTCGCGCCGTCCAGGGGGAGAAAAGTGCTCGCCGGACCGGCTGCTGGGTCCCGAGTGAGCTACTGATCTTGCGGGCTGCCGCGCGCGACCCGATCCAGGTACCCACGGGAGACGCGGAGCGGGTCGAGCCGCAGCTCTCGCGCCAACGAGATCAGGAAGCCCCGCAGGTAGACGGTGACCGGGAGGGCGGCGAAGCGCTCCTGCTCGATGGCCTCGAAGTACCGGCGGGAGATCCGGGTGCGGCCGGCGAGGTCGTCGAGGGAGAGGCCGCGCGCCTCGCGGATGCGGCGCAGCACCTCGCCGGTGATGGGGGCGTCCGCCGGCAGGTCGGACTCGGCCTTGCGCACCGGCCGCGGCGGCTCGGTGGGCTCCTCCCGCGGGCCGCCGGCCGGCGGGCCGGCCGCCGATCTGGGTTCGAGGACGGGCGAGGCGGGGAGCGCCGCCGGGGCGCTCGGGGGCTGGCGGGCGTTCTCGGGGAAGCGGCGCGCGAGATCGTAGGCGCGGCGCGCCTCGGGATCGGCGAGCACGCGGTAGGCCTCCTCGAGGCGCGCGAGGAAGAGGCGGCTCTCCTCGGGCGCAACGAGCGCGTAGGTGGCCAGGGAGTCGGGGCCGAGCTGGCGCCTCGCCCGCTCGTAGGCGGCCTCGACCTCCACGTCCGAGCAGCCGGGCGTGAGGTCCAGAACCTCGTAATGGTCCTGCTCGGCCGGCTCTTTCATCGCGGCCTACCCTCCGATCGCCGTCACGGCCGCGGGGCGCTCGATGGCCAGCAGCCGGCCGGCGATCGCCGCCATCGCCGTCGCCGTCCTCCCCTGCGGGAACTCCACGAGCAGCGGGCGCCGCGCGCGGACCGTCCGCCAGGCGTCGTCGTCGAACTCGATGTAGCCGAGGTAGTCCATCTCGAGCCCGAAGTAGGCGCGCCACGCCGCGGCCACCGCGTCGCCGATCTCGGCGTCGCCCGCCGTCCGGGCCATGTTGACGACGAGCCGGGGCCGGAACCCCCGCATCTCGCGCTCGAGCTGCTCCGCGAGCGCGGGGTCGCGCTCGCGCGCCGCGGAGAGGAGCCGGCGGGGCCCGAGGAGCGTGCCCGCGGCCTGCCGGGTCGCCTCGGCGAGCAGCGCGGCGAGCGCCGGCCCTTCCATGGCCGCCCGCAGCCGGCGGTAGAAGGCGGCCTTGAGGAACCGGTAGCCGTTCTCGACCGAGGTCGGTTCGGGGACGAGCACGACGATCCCATCGTCGGCGGCCAGGAAGAAGTCGAGGACGTTGAGGCCGGTCCCGGCGCCGACGTCGAGGATCACGAAGTCCTGATCGAGGGCGCGCACCGCCCGCAGGAGCCGCAGCTTCTGCTGGTGCCTGGGGTTGGCGGCTGCGAGGGGATCGTCCTCTCCGCCCACGAGCGACAGGCCGGTCACGGCGGACGGTACGAGCGCCTCCTCCAGCCGGGAGATCCGCCGCTCCATGAAGTCGCCGAGGCCGGGGCGGGCCCGCGGGAGGCCTAGGCAGGTGTGGAGGTTCGCGCCGCCGAGGTCGGCGTCGACGAGCGCGACCCTCCGGCCGAGCCGGGCCAGCTCGATGGCCAGGGACGCCGAGACGAGGCTCTTGCCGATCCCCCCCTTGCCGCCCCCGACGGCGACGATTCGCGCACGGGAGGCGGCAGGCGGGCGGCGGGGTAGCCGCGCACCTGCGCGAAGAGCTGCGGGAGGCCGGTCTCGGGGACGCCCACGTTCACTCCTCGATCAGCTCGGCGTTCCAGTAGGAGGCGTCGGCCAGGTCGAGGAACGGCGCCCACTCCCGGAAGGGCGGACGCTTCGTCCCCAGCCGGTGGAACGGGCTCCAGCGTGGGCGCGCCGGGCGCGCGAGCAGGCGCATCCCCGCCTCCTCCGGCGTCCGCCCCCCCTTGCGGAGGTTGCAGGTGACGCACGAGC
>JAJYHA010000239.1 GCA_021784995.1 Myxococcales bacterium | reverse complement strand
TAGGCCGCTGCAAGAGCCAGTTGATGGCGATCTGCGGAACGGTTTTGCCGGTCTCCGCGGCGATGGCATCGAGAGCGTCCACCACTTTGTATAGATCTTCGTCGTCCACCGGCGGTCCGGCGGCGGTGGCGCGGCTCCTGGCCGCCATGCCGCGCGGCCTGCCCATCGCCTACGCGGTGGCGCAGCACATGCCGGAGCGCTTCACGGCCGCCTTCGCCGATCGCCTGGGACGCAGCACCGGGTTCGACGTGCGCGAGGCGCGCGACGGTGACGAGTTCCTGCAGGGCCGCGTGCTGGTGGCGCCGGGCGGCCGGCACCTCAAGGTCGTGCGGGCCGCCCCCCGGGCGCCGCTCTGCGCGGCCGTGGTGGCGCCCGACGACCGCGACCCGCGCCGTTACTGTCCGAGCGTGGACCTCCTCTTCGAGTCGGCCGCGGAGGCGATGCAGGAGCGGCTCTGCGCGGTGGTCCTCACCGGGATGGGGAGCGACGGCCGCGAGGGGGTGGCCCGGGTGCGCGAACGGGGTGGCCTGGCGCTCGCCGAGTCGGAGGAGACGGCCGTGGTGTACGGCATGCCCCGGCAGGCGGCCGGGACCGGGAAGGTCGAGGTCCTCCCGCTGGAGGAGATCGTCACCCGCCTGCGCCGGTTCGCGGAGCAGAAGCCGTGACGCCGCCGAGGGCGCGGAGGGCGCTCGTCGTGGACGACACCCCGCCGGTGCGGGCCGAGCTGGCGCGTGCGCTGCGGGAGGCCGGTCTCGAGGTCCTCGAGGCCGGTGACGGCGCCGAGGCGTGGCGCGTCCTGCAGCGCGGGCGGGTCGATCTGCTCGTGACCGACCTGAACATGCCGGTCATGGACGGCCTGAAGCTGATCGCGCTGGTGCGCGGCGAGGGGGCGCACCGCACGACGCCCATCGTCGTGGTGACGGCCGAGGCGGCCGACGAGGACCGCCGGCGCGCGCTGGCCGCGGGCGCCGACTCCTGCCTCCCGAAGCCGGTGGACGCGCCGCGGCTCGCCCGCCTGGCGGCGCGCCTGATCGGCCGGTGAGCGGCCGGACGCCTACGGGGTGATGCGCTCCATCATCCGCGCGAACGGGATCGTCTCGCGCACGTGGTGCAGGCCGCAGATCCAGGCGACGCAGCGCTCCACGCCCATGCCGAACCCGGCGTGCGGGACCGAGCCGTAGCGGCGGAGGTCCAGGTACCACTCGAACGCCGCGGCGGGCAGCTCGTGGCGGGCGATGGCCGCCTCGAGCGTGGCCAGGTCGTCCTCGCGCTGGCCGCCGCCGATGATCTCGCCGTACCCCTCGGGCGCGAGCACGTCGCAGCCGAGCGCCACGCGGGGGTCCGCCGGGTCCCTCTTGAAATAGAACGCCTTCAGCGCGGCGGGGTAGCGGTGGACCATCACCGGGCGGTCGTGGGCGGCGGCGACGATCGTCTCCTCGTCGCCGCCGATGTCGTCGCCCCAGCGCATCGGGTGCCCGGCGCGGTGGACGATCTCCACGGCCTCGCCGTAGGTGATCCGCGGGAAGGGCGCCCGCACGGCGCGGAGCTTCGTGACGTCGCGCTCGAGCAGCCCGGCCAGCTCCCGCTCGTGCCGCGCCAGCGCCGTCTGGACGACGTGCGACACCAGCTCCTCCATGAGCTG
The DNA here is from genome assembly GCA_021784995.1 of Myxococcales bacterium. The sequence continues at coordinate 1,977 of JAJYHA010000239.1, read as the reverse complement.
CATGTCGCCCTCGAGGTCCATGTAGGCGACCTCGGGCTCCACCATCCAGAACTCGGTCAGGTGGCGCCGCGTCTTCGACTTCTCGGCGCGGAAGGTCGGCCCGAAGCAGTAGACCTTCCCCAGGGCCATGGCGGCCGCCTCCATGTAGAGCTGCCCCGACTGCGTCAGGTAGGCCTTCCCGAGGTCGAAGTAGGGGACCTCGAAGAGCGTGGAGGTGCCCTCGCACGCGGCCGGCGTGAAGATGGGCGCGTCGACCAGCGTGAAGCCCCGGCCGTCGAAGAAGTCGCGGATGGCCCGCACCACCGTGTGGCGCACCCGCAGGATGGCCTGCTGCCGCTGGGAGCGCAGCCAGTTGTGCCGCTGGTCCATCAGGAAGGCGACCCCGTGCTCCTTGTGGCCGATGGGGAACTCGCGGACCGGCCGGGAGACGACCCGCAGGTCGCGGACGTCGAGCTCGAAGCCGATGGGGGCGCGCGCGTCCCGCTTCACCGTGCCCGTGACGACGAGCGCGGTCTCCTGCGGGAGGTGGTCGGCCTCCAGGAAGACCTCCGGCGGCACCGTCCCCCGGAAGACGACGCACTGGATCGTCCCGGTCCCGTCGCGGACCTGGAGGAAGTGGAGCTTGCCGGACGAGCGACGGCCGTGCAGCCAGCCATGGAGGACGATCTCCCGGCCCTCGTGCTGCGCGATGTCGGCGACGTACACGGGCGGGAACATGGCGGGGACTCCCCGGGGCGGTGGCGCGGCTCCGCAATATAGCGCCGCCGCGCGCGTTGGGAATGACGCGGCCTCGGCCGTCGAGTTAAGATGCGCGGCCTCCCCGGGATCCCCATGTCCATGAACGAGCGTTACGAGCCGCAGTCCATCGAGTCGCGCTGGCAGAGGCGCTGGAGCGAGGCGGGAACCTTCGCCGCCGGGCGCCGCCCCGAGGCGGAGGAGCGGTACGTCCTCGAGATGTTCCCGTACCCGTCGGGCGCGATGCACATGGGGCACGCGCGGGTCTACACGATCGGCGACGCCCTGGCCCGGTACCTGCGCATGCGCGGCTACGACGTGCTGCACCCCATCGGCTTCGACGCGCTCGGGCTGCCGGCGGAGAACGCGGCGCTGAAGGACGGCAAGCACCCGGCCGCGCGGACGCGCGAGAACATCGTGGCCTTCCGGGCGGAGCTGCGGTCGCTCGGCTACGCGTTCGACTGGGACCGCGAGATCGTCACCGCGGACCCCGAGTACTACCGCTGGAACCAGTGGTTCTTCCTCAAGATGCTGGAGAGGGGGATCGTCTACCGGCGGCAGGGGAAGGCGAACTGGTGCACCGGCTGCCTCACCGTCATCGCCAACGAGCAGGTGCTCGACGAGGAGCGGTGCGAGCGCTGCGGCTCCCAGGTGGTCGTGAAGACGATCCCCGAGTGGGCCTTCCGGATCACGGCCTACGCCGACGACCTGCTGCAGGGGCTCGAGGAGCTGACCGCCTGGCCCGAGCGCATCACCACCATGCAGCGGAACTGGATCGGCAAGAGCGAGGGCGCCGAGGCGTCGTTCGCGGTGGTCGGGTCCACGGAGCGCATCGACGTCTTCACCACCCGGCTCGACACCATCCACGGCTGCACCTACGTGGTGCTCGCGCCCGAGCACCCGCTGGTGGAGCGCGTCACGCGGCCCGAGCGCCTGGCGGAGGTGCGCGCCTTCGTGGAGCGGATGCGCGCCACCGACGCGGCGGAGCGCACGGGCGAGGGCGCGCCGAAGGAGGGCGTCTTCACCGGCGCCGAGGCGGTCAACCCCTTCACCGGCGGGCGCATCCCGATCTGGATCGCCAACTTCGTCCTGGCCGAGTACGGCACCGGCGCGGTGATGAGCGTGCCCGCCCACGACCAGCGCGACTTCGAGTTCGCGCGCCGGTACGGGCTGCCGGTGCGCGTGGTCGTGCAGCCCCTCGAGGGCGAGCGGCTGCCTGCCGGCGATCGGCTGGCGGCGGCC
>JAJYHA010000219.1 GCA_021784995.1 Myxococcales bacterium | reverse complement strand
CCGCGCACGCCGAGGCGCCGGACCGGCTCGTGGCGCGCCTCCTCCGGGAGTACGGCGGCCGCGCGGCGCTGGAGCGCGCGCGCGTGGTCCGCCAGGAGGGCACCGTCACCTCGCGCATGCGGGGCGCGAGCGGCCGGCTGCTCCGCCTCTTCGAGCGGCCGGACCGCCTCCGGGTCGAGATCGCCTACCCCGGCGGGCCGCCGGAGGTGCGGGTGGTGCAGGGCGAATACGGGCGGCGCGACGGCCGCGAGGTGAGCGGCTCCCCCATGCACGCCGCCATGGTGCTCCAGGCGGCGCGGCTGGCGCTGCCGCTCTCGCTGGCGGCCCCCGGCGCGGCGGTCGCCGACGGCGGCACGGTCGAGCGCGACGGCCGTGCGCTGCGCGTGCTCGTCCAGGCGCTGCCGGACGGCCTCGCGCTGTCGATCGAGGTCGATCCTGCGACCGCGCGCATCGTCCGCTCCTCCGGCAGCCTCCCCACCCCGGGCGGCGGGCGGATCGAGTTCGCCACCGCCTACTCGGCCTTCCGCCGGTTCGGCGGGCTCCTCTTCGCCACGCACGAGGAGAGCTACGCCCGCGGCCAGCACACGGGCGCCACGGAGCTGACGGGAGTCCGGATCCTGCGCGCGGCGCCCCCGGGCGCCTTCGACGAGCCGCTCTGACCGCCGCGCCGCAGCACGGCCCGGGCGCGCCCTACCGCGCCCCGTGGCCGGCGGCCACCTGGAAGACCTCGGCCAGGACCGCGCCCGCCGTCAGCGCGCCGCCCACGCCCGCGCCCTGCACCACCAGCGGCACCTCGTGGTGGCGGTCGGTGGTGAAGGCCACGTAGGCCTCGACGCCCTGCAGGCCCGCCGCGCGGTGCCCCTCGTTCACCTCCGCCGGGCCGACGCGGACCGTCGCGCGCCCCGCCTCGACCGAGAGCCACGCCAGGTAGCGCAGCGCGCGGCGCTCGCGGCGGAGCCGGTGCGCGCGCTCCGCCATCGCGTCGTCGCCCCGCCGCAGCGCCTGGTAGAGCTCCTGCAGCGAGCCGGGCTCGAGCAGGACCGGGGGCACGAGCGGCTCCACCAGGACGTCGCCCAGGTCGAGGTGCAGCCCCAGCTCCCGGGCGAGGATGACCGCCTTGCGCGCGGCGTCGAGGCCGGAGAGGTCGTCGCGCGGGTCCGCCTCCGTGTGCCCCAGCTCGCGCGCCCAGCGCACCGCGAGCGAGAGCGGCGTCCCCTTCATCAGCTCGCTGGTGACGAACCCCAGCGTGCCGGAGACCGAGCCCTCGATGTGGTGCACCCGGTCGCCCGTCTGCACGAGCGCCTTGAGCGTGTCGATGACCGGCAGCGCCGCGCCCACCGTCGTCTCGTAGCGGTACTGCCGGTGGCGCTGCCGGCGCTCCAGCATGACGCGCTCGCGCTCGGCCCACGGGACCGCCAGCGGGCGCTTGTTGGCGGAGATCACGTGCACGCCGTGCCGGAACGCCTCCGCGTGGACGCGCTCCATGCCGTCGGCCGCCGTGAGGTCGACCAGGATCGGGACGGCGCGCCGCCCCAGGCGCTCCAGCAGCGGCCGCGCCGAGGCGAGGTCCACCGGGCCCTTCGCCGGCGCCGCCGCCAGCCGCTCGCGCCAGGCCGAGAGGTCGACGCCCTCCTCCTCGTGGAGGAGGTGCGCGGTGTCGGCGATCCCCACCACCCGCACCGCGACGTCGTAGTCGCGCTCCAGCGAGGCGCGCTGGCGCGCGATCTGGTCGAGCAGCTCGCCGCCCACCTTCCCCTTGCCGAGGACGAGCAGGCTCACCTCCTGCCGGTCCAGGTCGACGCTGCGCGGGGCCGGCGCGGCGGGGCGCGCGATGGCGGCGCGGTGCGCCGGGGCGCGCCCGCGGAAGTCGGCCACCTGGTCCGAGAGCCAGTCGACGTCGATGAGGAATGCGTCGTGCCCGTCCCGGGAGGAGAGCCGCACCAGGCGGGCGCCCGGCACGAGCCGCGCCAGCTCCTCCTGTTCGTCGGGCCAGTAGAGGACGTCGGAGTCGATCGACACCACCAGGGTGGGCAGGCGGACCGCGCGCAGCACCTCCTCGTACTCGCCCCGCCCGCGCGCCACGTCGTGCGTGTCCATGGCCCGGGTGAGCGCCACGTAGGAGGCGGGATCGAAGCGCTCCACGAGCTGCCGCCCCTGGTAGCGGAGGTAGCTCTCGATGGCGAAGAGGTCGGCGGTCTGGGGGCGGCGTCCGAAGCGCTCGTCGAAGCTCCACTTGTGGCGATAGGTGCACATCGCCATCATCCTCGCCGCCGCGAGGCCCGACGCGGGCGGATCGGCCAGGTCGTAGCGGCCGTCCCTCCAGCGCGGATCGGCGTAGACGGCCTGGCGCTGCGCCTCGGAGAGGCCGATGGCCCAGGCGGAGTGGCGGCCGCTGCAGGCGATGGGCGCCATCGCCTCCACCAGCTCGGGGTAGGAGAGGCCCCACTCCAGCGTCTGCATGCCGCCGAGCGAGCCGCCCACCACCAGGCGGATCCTCCGCACGCCCAGCGCCCGGATCAGCTCGCGCTGCGCGCGCACCATGTCGCGCACCGTGATGGACGGGAAGCCTCCCAGCCAGGGCCGGCCCGTCCCCGGGTCGATCGAGGCCGGTCCGGTGGTGCCGTAGCAGCTCCCGAGGATGTTGGAGCAGACGATGAAGTCGCGCTCCGGGTCGAGCGCCCGCCCCGGCCCGAACATGCCCGTCCACCACCGGTCGGCGTCGGCGGAGCCGGTGAGCGCGTGGCACACCACCACCGCGTTCTCGCCGGCGACGTCCAGCTCGCCCCAGGTCCGGTAGGCGATGCGGACGCCGGGCAGCGCCCCACCCATGTCGAGCGGCAGGTCGCGGTCGAGCTCGACCCAGCGCGTCTCGGGAGCGATGAATGCGGCGCGCGCGGATGCGCCAGGGTCGCCGGGATCGAAGGACATCGAGGAAGGTCCGGACCTTAGCTGCCGTCGAGAATGGGTGTCAAGATAGCGGACGGTCACGCCCGCCGCGCGGGGGGCGCCCACGCGCGGGGCGCCCGGCGCGCGCGATGGCGGCCCGGTCTCGCCGTGAACCCTGGGTCGTGCGCGCTCCAGGCCGCGCCACACGGCCGGCGCGTCAAACCACCGCTCCGCGAGGTGCGCCAGGGAGCTGGCGTCATGGCCCCGTCCTTGCTTCACGGCTGGTCAACACGACGGAGGGGACATGGTTCCGATGACGGCGCTGACCCATCCCAACCCGCTCCTGGTCCACGGGCCCGACTCGCCGGTGGCCGAGCTGGCGCGCGCCTGCGCCCGCATCGCGCGCAGCGACGCGACGGTGCTCATCACCGGCGAGACCGGCGTGGGGAAGGAGCTCTTCGCCCGGCTGCTCCACGAGACGAGCGCGCGCGCCTCGCGCCCCCTGGTGGCAGTGAACTGTGGCGCCATCCCCGAGGCGCTGCTGGAGAGCGAGCTCTTCGGCCACGCCCGGGGCGCCTTCACCGGCGCCGTCGCGGCGCGGCGCGGCCGCATCGCCGCCGCCGCCGGCGGGACGCTCTTCCTCGACGAGATCGGCGAGCTGCCGCTCGCCCTGCAGGTGAAGCTCCTGCGCGTCCTCCAGGAGCGGTGCTACGAGCCCGTGGGCTCGACCGAG
>JAJYHA010000054.1 GCA_021784995.1 Myxococcales bacterium | reverse complement strand
CGCCGCGAGCTCTCGCCCGCGCTGGCGGCGGCGCTCGCCGCGCCGGGCAGGCTCGCGCGGCTCCGCGACGCCCTCCGGCAGCTCCTCGAGGCGCTGGCCTACGTCCACCGGCGCGGCATCGTCCACCGCGACCTGAAGCCGTCGAACGTGATGGTGGACGACCGGCGCCGGGCCCGGATCATGGACTTCGGCCTCGTCCAGCACGGCGAGGAGCGCGGCGAGCCGGTCACCGGCGCCGGGCGCGCGGTCGGCACCTACCGCTACATGTCGCCGGAGCAGGCGCAGGGGCTCCGGGTGGACGGCCGGAGCGACCTCTACGGCCTGGGGGTCATCCTCTACGAGCTGCTCGCCGCCGCCCCGCCCTTCGTCTCGAGCGATCCCGCGGCGCTCTGGGACGAGATCCTCCACGCCTCCCCGGTGCCGCTCGCGGTGGTGAACCCGGGGATCCCCCCATCGCTCGCGGCCATCGCCGAGCGCTGCCTCCGCAAGGAGCCGGCGGCCCGCTTCGGGAGCGCCGAGGAGATCCTCGCGGCGCTGGACCGGCTAGGATGACCGGCGGGATGTCCGGAGCCACCGCCCTCGCCGTCGCCCTCTCCGCCGCGCTCCGCGTCGCCGCCTACTCCGAGGAGCCCGAGCCGATCGCCCCCCCGGCTCCGCTCGCGCCGCCGCGCCCGATCGCTCCCCCCAGGCCGATCGCTCCTCCCAGGCCGATCGCGCCGCCGGCGCCGGTGCGGGCGAGGCAGCGATCGACCCCTGCGCCGGCGCTGCACGCCGGAGGACCCGGAGCCGCGCCCACGTCACCCCCGCCCGGCGCACCTCCGCCCGGCGCACCTCCGCCTGGCGCACCTCCGCCTGGCGCCCCCCTGCCCGGCGCATCGCCGCCGGGGCCGCCCGGGATCGCCGGCCCGGCCGGCGGCGCGCTCCAGGGTCCTGTCCTCCTCCTGCCGGTGAACCCGGGATTTCTCCCCGCCGGGATGGCGTCGCCGCTCGTCGCCGTCCCGATCCCTTCGCTCCCCGTACCGGGCGGGCCCGGCGCGCAGCCACCGGGCGCCGGACCAGCCCCCGGCTCTCCCGGCTCTCCCGCGACCCCCGCGACCCCGGGCGCTCCCGGCGCTCCCGCCTCGCCCTGGGCTCCCGGCGCCACCGCGCTCCCTCCCCAGCCCGGCGGAGCCGACGGACCGCCGCCGGGCGCCCCCCCCGATCCCCGATCCCTCACGGAGCACCGCTCTTGAACGACCTCCTCTCGGGCGGCGCCGGCCTCCTGGCCGGCGCCCTCTCCGGCGTCTTCGGCATCGGCGGCGGCGTCGTGCTGGTGCCGCTCCTCGCGCTGACGCTCGGCCTCGACCAGCACGACGCCCAGGGCGTCACCCTCGCGATCATGCTCCTGCCCATCGGCGCGGCCGCGGTGGTCGAGTACCACCGGGTCGGCGCGGTGCGCTGGCCGCTGGTGGTGCCGATGATCGTCGGCTTCATGGCCGGCATCTGGCTCGGGTCGGAGATCGCCACCGCCATCCCGGAGCGACCGCTCCGGCTCGGCTTCGTCGCCTTCATGCTGGCGATGGCCGCGCGGACCTTCTGGTCGTCGAAGGTCGGCCGGCCGGCCGGACCGCCGCCGTCGCCCCGGATGGCGCTCCTGCACGCCACCTGGATCGGCGCCGCGGGCGGGGTCGCCTCCGGGCTCCTCGGCATCGGGGGCGGCGTGGTGATGATCCCCCTCATGGTCTCGATCCTGGCGCTCACCCAGCACGAGGCGCAGGGGACCAGCCTCGCGACGATGCTGCCGCCGATCGGCCTCCCCGGCGTCCTGGTCTACGCCCGGGCGAGCGGCGGGCTGCCCTGGGTCGCCATGGCGGTCGTCGCCACCGGCTTCGTCGGCGGGGGGGCGCTCGGCGCCCGGATCGCCAACCGGCTGCGCGGGCCCGGGCTGACGCGCGCCTTCGGCGTCTTCGTCGCCTGCGTCGCGTGCGCCCTCCTCTGGCGCGCCCTCCGGATCTGACCGGCGGCCGTCGGGGGCCGGCGCTACCATGCGCGCATGTCGGATCTCCCCGCCGGCGCCCTCTCCTACCAGGCGGTCGTCGCCGAGTACTTCCTCGGGCTGCGCGGCACCGGGCTCATGATCTCCCCCCTCGACCAGGAGGTCGTCGAGGGGTGGGAGCGGCGCGGCCTCCCGGTCGCCGTCGTCTGCCGCGGGCTGCGGCGCGGCCTGGAGTTCCTGATCGAGCGGCGGGCGCCCGGCGCCAGCCTCCCCCGCTCGATCCGCGCGCTGCGCTTCGCGGTGGAGGAGGAGTGGAACGGCTACCAGTCGCGCCGCGTGGGGGACTCGCCGCCCCCTCCCCCGGAGGGAGCGGCCGCCTCCGCCCGCCTCGACGCGGCGCGGGACCGGCTCGCCGACGCCGGGCGGAGCGCCCCGCCCGCCTGGCGGACCGGCTACCGGGAGGCCTGGCGGGCGCTCTGCGCGCCCTACCCGGGGACCCCGCTCGAGCGCGTCGAGGCGGCGATCGACGGAGCCGACGCGCGCCTCCTCGCCGCCTGGCTCGGGAGCCTGGACCGCGAGCGCCGCGCCGCGCTCGGCGCCCGCGTGCGGCTCCTCGCCGGCCCCCGCCCCCGCGGCACCTCGCTGCGGGCGCACCGCGCGGCGCTCCGGGCCCACCTCCTCGAGGCGGCGAGCGAGGCCGGCCTCTCCTGCCTGCGCGGTTCGGTGTAGAGTCCGCGCCGCATGCCCGGCCCCGCGGAGAACCACGCCTGCGCCGAGTGCGGCGGCGCCGGCTACGTCGTCGAGCAGGTCGTCGGCCGGACCGCCCGGGCGCGCCGCTGCGCCTGCCAGGCCGACTGCCCGCGCTGCGGCGAGAGCGGCTACGTGATGGTCCCGTCGGGCGGGACCGCCATGGCCCAGCCCTGCAGCTGCCGCCACCTCGCGGAGCGCCTCCACCTCTTCGACCAGATCGGCATCCCGGCCGCGGTGGCCCGCGCCTCCTTCGAGACCTTCAAGATCTGGTCGCCCGACCACGCGGCGGCGCGGGCGATCGCCGAGGACTTCGCGCGGAAGTTCCGGCGCGACGCGCCGACGAAAGGCTTCCTCTTCCACGGGCCGCCGGGCGGGGGGAAGACCCACCTGCTCGCGGCCGCGCTCCGCTGGCTGGCGCTCGAGAAGGGCATCCCCAGCCGCTACGTCGAGTTCATGCTGCTCCTCTCCGACATCAAGGCCGGGTTCGACTCGGGGCGCAGCCACATGGAGATCCTCCGGCCCCTCCTCGCCGTCCCCGTCCTGGCCATCGACGAGCTCGGGAAGGAGCGCGGAACGCCCTGGGAGCAGTCGATGCTCGACGAGCTGATCAGCCGCCGCTTCAACTCGGGGCTGGCGACGCTCTTCGCGACCAACTACGGGCTCGTCCCGCGGGCGGCCGCCGAGGGGCCCGGCCCGGTCGTCCGGACGCGCACGGCCGACTTCCAGCGCGACGCCGAGGCGATGACCCTCGCCCAGCGGGTCGGCGACCGGATCTACTCGCGCCTCAACGAGATGTGCGCGTTCGTGCGGCTCGATCCGGGCATGGACAAGCGCAAGGACGGCGCCGGCGGCTTCTGGGGGCGGTAGGAGCGAGCCCCGGGGCGCCTCGCCCTCGGGTCAGAGCGCCAGG
>JAJYHA010000352.1 GCA_021784995.1 Myxococcales bacterium | reverse complement strand
GGCCGCGCCCCGGGGGGCGAGGCCGGGGCCGGGCGACCGCGCTAGCGGGGTCCCGCGACCGGCACCGGGTCGTAGGCGCCCGCGGACTGGAGCACCCGCACCGCCGCCAGCTGGGCGGCCAGCGTCTCGGAGGAGAGGGAGATCTCGGCGTTGCGGAGCGCGGCGACGGCGTCGGCCTGCTCGACGGCGGTGGCGGCGCCGGCGCGGTAGGAGACGTCGATGAGCCGCTCGTTCTCGGCGGCCAGGTCGCGCTGCTCCTTCGCCTTGATGGCGTTGGCGCGCGCCGACTCGAGGTCGAGGAGCGCCTGCTGGACCTCCGCCTGGGCCTTCGCCTCGGCGCTGCGGCGCCCCTCGTCGGCCTCGACGATCCGGGCGCTCGCCTCGCGGAGCTGCGCCTCGCGCAGCCCGCCGTCGAGGATGTTCCAGGTCAGGGCGACCCCGACCGCCCAGTCCTCGTAGCGTCCGGTGAAGCCGAGGACGTTGGACCACTGGACGTGGCCGAAGAGGCCGATCGCCGGGAGGTAGCGCATGGCGGTGGCGCGCTTCTGGTAGTCGGCGGTGTCGACCTGCAGCCGCGCGGCCTGGAGGTCGGGGCGGTCGCGCACCGCGTCGTCCTGGAGCCGCGTGGTGTCGCCCGGGAGGACCGGCTCCGGCGGCTCGGCGACCTCGAAGTCGGCCTGGCGGTCGAGGAGGGTGGCCAGGGCGATCCGCGCCGACTCGTAGCCGTTCCGGGCGCGGAGCAGGTCCTGCTCCGCCTGGGCCCGGTCGATCTCGGCGCGCAGCAGGCCGACCTTGGCGATGGTGCCGGCCCGGTAGCGGACCGTGGCGTCGTGCTCCTGGCGCCGGGCGATCCCGAGGAGCTGCCGCTGGACGTCGGTCAGCTTCCGGAGCGAGGCCACGCCGTAGTAGGCCTGGGCGACGCTGAAGAGCACCTGCCGGCGCGCCGCCTCGACCGAGCGGGCGTTCGCCTCCTCGCCGGTGTAGGCGCCCTTGATGGACATCCAGAGCTCCGGGGCGAGGAGCGCCTGGTGGAGATCGGCCTGCGCGGCGTACTGGTAGGTCTTCTGGATGGTGATGGTCTCGAAGTTGAAGGGGGCGATGAAGTCGTTCGTCACCGCGCCGGGGAGCCCGGCGGGATCCGGCGGCGGCTCGCCGGGGCTGCCGGTCCGCGCGCGGACCGCGTAGGCGGTCGGGAGCCCGAGGGAGACCGGGACGTCGTTCCGCGTGGCGCTCGCCCCGGCGGTCAGCTGGGGGAGGTAGCCGCTCCAGGCCTTCCAGACGCCGGCCCGGGCCTCGGCGATCCGGGCCCGCGCCGCCTTCAGGTCGAGGTTCGCCTCGTCGGCGCGCCGGAGCGCGTCCTCGAGCGTCATCGTCGGCCCCGCCGGCGGCGTGGCCGGGACGGCCTCCGGCTCGGCCGGCGCCGGCGCCGGCGCCAGGATCGGGGCCGGGGAGAGGGCCGGGGCCGGGGCCGCGGCGGAGGTCGGCGGCGGGGGCGGGGGTGCCGCGGAGGGCGCGGCCGGATCCGTCGCCGCGAGGGCCAGGGCGGCGAGGGTTGCGAGGGTGATCATGCGTCGGTCTCCTTCACCAGGGATGTGAGCTTCTCGACGATGCGGAAGAGGTCCCGCCGGTCGGTCGGGTCGAGGGTGCCGAGCAGCCGGTCGAGCTGCTCCAGCACCTCCTCGTCCACCCGCCGGGCGAGCGCCGCGCCGCGCGCGGTGAGGGTGGCGTGGACCACCCGCCGGTCGCCGGCGTCGCGGACCCGCTGGACCAGGCCGTCCCGCTCCAGCCGGTCGACCAGCCCGGTGACGGTCTTCTCGGTGACCGCCACCCGGCGCGCCAGGTCCCCCATCGCCAGGTCCCCGTCGTGGCCGAGGGCCAGGAGGGTGTGGACCTGCGGGGCGGAGAGCTCCAGCTCGCCGCAGGTGGAGGCGATGGGGTCGCGCAGCGAGCGGCGGCGCATGAGCTCGACCAGCAGCCCGTGGAGGCGCTGGGCCTCGGGGCCGGGGGGGCGCCGGGAGCGCGCGACGGTCCGCATGACGGAGCGTCCGTAATCCAGATGTTCCGGGGTGTCAAGGACCGGCGGCCGCCGCTCAGCGCGCCCCGCCGAGATCCTCGATCTCCTGCTCGATGTCGGCGCGATCCTCGGCCCCGGGCCGCCGCGCCAGGTAGGCGCGGAACTCGGCGATCGCCCGCGGCGCGGCCCCGCGATCCTTGTAGTAGTAGCCGAGGTAGTAGTGCGGCATGGGATCGGTCGGCGCGTCCCGCGCCGCCCGCTCGTACCAGGGCACCGCCGCGGCCACCCCCTCGGTCTGGTGGAGCGCCCGGGCCAGCCGGTAGGCGCTGCCCGGGGTCGACGGGGCGTCGTGGAGCACCCGGCGCAGGAGCGTCACCGCCGCCGCCCCCTGCCCGTCCTTCAGCCGGCAGTCGGCGAGCGCGAGCGCCACCGCCGTGCTCCGAGGATCGGCGACCAGCGCCCTGGCGAAGACCGGCGTGGCGAGGTCGCACCGGCCGCTCGCCGCGTACAGGTCCCCGAGCCGCTGGAGCGGCTCGGCGAGCGACGGATCGGCCGCCGCCGCCTGCTGGTAGGCGGCCACGGCGTCGCCGAGGGCCCCGGCGCGCTCCTGGGCGGCGCCGAGCTGGACGAGGGTCGGCGCGCTCCCCGGGGCGAGCTCCACCGCCCGCCGGATCTGGGCGAGGGCCGCCGGCGTCTCCCCCCGGGCGAGGAGCGCCCGCCCCAGCGCCAGGTGTCCCGCGGCGAGGGTCGGGTCGAGGGTCGTCCCGGTGGTGAGCTGATCGAGCGCCCGGTCGAGCTCCTGGCGCTCGAGCGCCACCTCCCCCAGCCGGACGTGGGCGATCGCGCTCCGGGGCGACTGCTCGACGGCGGCGGCGTAGGCCGCCTCGGCCCCCGGGAGATCCCCGGTCCGGCGGAGCAGGTCGCCCAGGGCGAGCCGGACGGCGGTGCTCCGCGGATCGATCGCCAGCGCCCGGTCGAGGTGATCGCGGGCGGAGGCGACGTCGCCGGCGAGCAGGGCGAGCCGCGAGAGCCCCTGCTCCGCCGGGGCGAAGGAGGGGTCGAGCGCGAGCGCCCGCCGGTAGGCCACGTCGGCCGCGCCGGAGTCGGAGCGCGCCATCGCCAGGTCCCCCTCGACCGAGCGCGCCGCCGGGTCGTCCGGCCCCTTCTCCACCGCGACGGCCACCGCCGCCGCCGCCGCCGGGAGGTCGCCGGCGGCGAGCGCGAGCCGCGCGAGCGCGACCCGGATCCGGACGTCGTCCGGGGCGCGCTCCGCCGCCTGCTGGTCGAGCGCGCGCGCCTCGTCGAGCTTCCCCGCCGCCTCGAGCACCTCCGCCCGGGCGGCCAGGAGCGCGGGGTTCCCCGGCGCCCGCGCCAGCGCGGCGTCGGCCAGCTGCGAGGCGTCGAGCGCCCGCCCCAGGCCGACGAGCGCCCGGATCCGCAGCTCGGCGATCGCCGGGTCGGCCTCCGCGCCGGCGGCGACCGGCTCGAGCGCCGCCAGGGCGCCGGCCGGGTCGGCGCGGCGCAGGCGGAACCGGGCGAGCGCGAGCCGGAGGTCGAGGCGGGAGGGATCGGCGGCGAGCGCCGCCGCCGAGGCGGCGTCGGCCGCCGCCGCGGCGGCGGGG
>JAJYHA010000423.1 GCA_021784995.1 Myxococcales bacterium | reverse complement strand
CGGACCTCCGGAGGCTCAGGGGCGGGACGCGGCCGGGAGGCCGGCCCCGGAGAGGAACTGCAGGACGCCCGACGCGAAGGCCTCGGGCTGCTCGACGTTGGAGAGGTGCGCCGCCTCGAGCACGAGGATGCGCGCGCCGGGGATGGCGCGCGCCAGCTCCTCCGCGCGCTCGGGCGGCGTGGAGGGATCGTGGCGCCCGGTGACGAGCAGCGTCGGGCAGGCGATCCGGCTCGCCGTGGGGCGCAGGTCCATGTCACGGATGGCGGCGCAGCAGCCGGCGTAGCCGTGCGGCGGGGTGGTCAGCAGCATCTCCCGCAGGCGCGCCACGGTGGCGGGCTGCGCGGCCCGGAAGCCCGGCGTGAACCAGCGCGCGAGGGCAGCGTCGGCGATGGGCGCCATCCCCTCGCGGAGCGCGGTGTCGATCCGCTGTTGCCACGCGGCGGGGGGGCCCATGTACGCGGCGGTGTCGGCGAGCACCAGCCGCCCGAGGCGCTCCGGGTGGCGTACGGCCAGCCACTGGCCGACCATCCCCCCCTGGGAGAGGCCGCAGAAGTGGACGCGGTCGAGGCCCAGCGCGTCGAGCAGCTCCACGGCGTCGCGCCCGAGCCGATCCGTCGAGTAGGCGCCGGGCGGCGCGTCGGACCGCCCGTGGCCGCGGCTGTCGTACCGCAGGAGGCGGTGGCGCGCCGCGAACGGGGCCACCTGTGCGTCCCACAGGGCGAGGTTCGTGCCCAGCGAGTTCGACAGCATCAGGACGGGCGCCCCCTCGGGACCGTCCAGGCGGAAGGCGATCGTGCATCCGTCGCCGAGCGTGACGCGTGATGGGTCCACGGGGCTCCTCCGCGGGTGAGGCCTCAGGCGTGTCCGGCCACGGCGTGCGGCGCGTAGGGCGCCTCCAGGGCCGCCACCTCGTCCTTCGTGAGCTGGACCCCGAGCGCCGCCACCGCCGTCTCGAGGTGCTCCATCTTCGTCGCGCCCACGATGGGCGCCGTCACGTCGCCCTTCTGGAGGAGCCAGGCCAGCGCGACCTGCGCGTGCGGCAGCCCGCGGGCGCGGGCCACCGCGTCCACCGCGGCGATCACGCGCCGGTCCGCCTCGGGCATCGCGCCGTAGATCGTCTTGCCGAAGCGATCGGTCTCCGAGCGCTTCGTCCCGGGCGCCGTCGGCGGGCGCGCCAGGTACCCGCGCGCCAGCGGGCTCCAGGGGACGAGACCGACGCCCTGGTCGCGGCAGAGCGGGATCATCTCGCGCTCCTCCTCGCGGTAGAGGAGGTTGTAGTGGTTCTGCATCGACACGAAGCGCGTCCAGCCGTTCCGCTCGGCGACCTGCTGCGCCTTGGCGAACTGCCAGGCGTACATCGAGGAGGCGCCGAGGTAGCGCGCCTTGCCCATGCGGACCACGTCGTGCAGCGCCTCCATCGTCTCCTCGATGGGCGTCGCGTCGTCCCACCGGTGGATCTGGTAGAGGTCGACGTGGTCCATCCCGAGGCGCTTCAGGCTGGCGTCGATCTCGTGGAGGATCGCCCTGCGCGAGAGGCCGCCCCCGTTCGGCCCGGGGCGCATCACGCCCCAGACCTTGGTGGCGACGACGACCTCCTCCCGCCGGGTCAGGTCGCGGAGCGCCCGGCCGGTGATCTCCTCGCTCCGTCCGACCGAGTAGACGTTCGCCGTGTCGAAGAAGTTGACGCCCAGCTCGACGGCACGCCGGAAGAACGGACGCGCCTCCTCCTCGCGCAGCGCCCACTCCCACCGCAGCGCCGAGCCCTCCACGCTCGCCGCCGGATCGCCGTAGCTCATGCAGCCCAGGCAGATCCGCGACACGGAGAGGCCGGTGCGGCCCAGTCGCCGGTATTCCATGGTGGTGGCCTTCCCGGAGCGGCCGCGGCCCGCGTGGCCCGGCTGCGCCGCCGGACCGTCCCACATCGGCTCCCCACCGGCAAGCCCGCCGGGGAGGCTGCCCCATCGAGGCGCTCCCCTCGCGCGCGCGGCCGGAGGCGGTCCGGCGCCGTGTCCGTCGCCGGCGGATCCTGGCGCTGGCGTGGCGCTGCGCCCGGGGGAACCATGGGGACGAGGACGGGAACGCCGGCACGCACCCGCCAGGGAGCGTGAGGCGTGGCGCAGCTCCCTCGACCGATGCGGACGCTGCGCGCCCTGGCGCGCGCCGCGGCGACGTCCCGCTCGGCGTGGCTGGTGCTTCCGGGAGCGGACGGCGCACCGTCCCGCCGGCGCGTCGACGTGTTCGCCCTCGCCTACGACGGCGAACGGTGGACGGCGGCGGTGCGGGACGCGCCCGGCGGCGCGCTCCGGGTGCTCGACGCGTCGCTGGTCGAGGGGGTCCGCCTGACCGACCGGAGAGCGTCCCCGCCGCCCGACGGCTTCGACGGCCGCGAGTTCGCTTGGCACCCCTGGCTCGAGCGCCGGGCGGGGACGCACGCGCAGGTGCAGCTCTGGGCCGACGGCGCCGCCGCGCCCGTGGTGCGCTCCGCCCTGCCGGTGCTCAGGCTCGCGCGCGCCCCCCGCGGCGGGTGGCTCTGCCGCGTCCGCACCTCGCGGCCCGAGGGGATCGCGGCGCTCACCCGCGCGCTCTCCCCGCACGCTGCGGTACACTCGGCGGCCATGAGCGCCCCCGCCTCCTCCAGGGACCGAGAGGACACGGCCGAGGCGCGCCTGCTCCGGCTCGCCTCCTGGCTCCTGGGCCAGGGCGAGCCGGTCACCCGCGCGCAGATCTTCGAGGCGTTCCCCGACGGCTACCGGGGGAGCGAAGCGGCGGCCGAGAAGAAGTTCACGCGCGACAAGGAGGCGCTCCGGCGGCTGGGCTACGCGATCGCCACCGTCGAGCTGGGCCACCGCGAGGGGCCCGGGTACGTCCTCCCGGCGCGCGCCTGCACGCTGCCGCGCATCGAGCTCCTGCCGGAGGAGGCCGCACTCGTCTGGTCCGCCGCCACGGCCGCGTCGCGGCTCTCTCCGCACCCGCTGCGGGAGGAGCTGGAGAGCGCGCTGCGCAAGCTGGTGGTCGGTGCGCAGGGCCTGCCGCCGCGCGCCGCCGCCCTCGAGGAGCTGGTCCCGGACGGTCCTCCCGACCAGGAGAAGATGCTCGGGCGCCTCGTCGACGCGTGGCAGCGCCGCAAGCGCATCACCATCGCCTACTGGCGCGCGGCGGCCGACGAGGTCGTCGAGCGGCAGGTGGACGTCTACGGGTGGGCGAGCCGTCGCGGGGAGTGGATCTTCGTGGGCCACTGCCACCTGCGCGACGGCGTGCGGATCTTCTACCTCTCCCGCGTCCGCCGGCTGCGCGTGAACGGCGTCCGCGCCCAGGACCCGGACTACCGCATCCCCACGGACTTCGACGTGCGCCGCTGGTCGCGGCAGCAGCCGTGGGATTACGACGTCCACCCGCCGCGGCCGGTGACGGTCCGCTTCCGCGGCTCCCTGGCGCGGATCGCGCGCACCCTCCTCCCCGGCGCGACGACGGCCCTCGACGCCGAGGGCGGGCGCGTGGCGCGGCTGGAGGTGCGCAACCTGCGCGGCCTGGTGCGCCAGATGCTGGCCTGGGGGCCGGAGGCCGAGCTCCTCGCGCCGGAGGAGGGGCGCGCCCTGGCGCGCGCGGTCCTGGGCCACCTCGGCGCCCCGGCGCGGGGGCCGGCGTGAGCGACCC
>JAJYHA010000015.1 GCA_021784995.1 Myxococcales bacterium | reverse complement strand
CGGGGGCGCTTCGGGCCGAGGCGGACCAGCCGGGCCACGATGGGCTTCTGGTTCAGGTCCACCGGCGGCCGGGACTCGTGCACGACGGCCACCGCCACCGCCGCGATGTGGACGGCGAGGGAGACCAGGACCGTCGGCCAGAGGCGCTCGCGGTGCGCGACGAGCGGGCTCAGCTCCAGGGCCGAGGCGGTCATGGACGCGGCGCGCTCCGCGGCGAGGGCGGCTCGCGGGCCTCGTCCCGCTCCATGGGGTTCGTGATCATCCCCAGGTTGGTGACGCCGGCGCGCTGGACCGCCGCCATCACCTCCACCACGTACCCGTAGGGGAGCCGGCGGTCGGCCATGAGGTAGAGCTCGTGGTCGCGCGACACGCGGACGTTGGCGCGCAGCTTCTCCTCCAGGCCCTCCAGCGTGAGCCGGGCCGGCGCGTCGGAGGTGCCGAGCCAGATGGAGCGGTCCTCCTTGACCGAGAGTACGAGCTTCTCCTCCTCCGCCTTGACGGGCTGTGCCTTGGCGTCGGGGAGCTTCACCTCCACGCCCTGCTGGATGAGCGGCGCCGTCACCATGAAGATGATGAGGAGCACCAGCATCACGTCGACGAGCGGCGTGACGTTGATCTCCGTGAGCGTCTGGCGGCCCGAGCCGCTGGTGCCGATGGCCATGCCCGCCGTGCCTAGCTGAAGAAGTGCCGCCGGACGATGTTGAGGAAGTCGTTGCTGAAGTTGGTCATCTCGCTGTCGAGCACCCGGATGCGCGAGACGAAGTAGTTGTAGGCCACGACGGCGGGGATGGCCGCCGCGAGGCCGAACGCCGTCGCGATCAGCGCCTCGCTGATGGGCTTGGCCACGGTGGCGAGGTTGGCGTTGCCCATCTGGTAGATGTCGTTGAAGGCCCGCATGATCCCCCACACGGTGCCGAACAGGCCGACGAAGGGCGCCGCGCTGGCGGTGGTCCCCAGGAAGGGCACCGTGGCCTCGAGGTGGGTCACCTCCGCCGCCGCGGCGCGCTTGAGCGCGCGCTCGACGTTCTCGATCCCGCCCAGCTGCTCGCTCATGGCGTCGTCGCCTTCGCGCTTCTTCGAGGCGGTCACCTTCGAGAGCTCGACGTACCCCGCCCGGAACACCTGGCTGATGGGCGACGCGGAGAGCGACTCGGCGGCCTGGTAGATGGCGTCGAGCCGCTTCGACTGCCAGAAGGTCTCGAGGAACTTCACGGACTCGTCGCGAGCGCGCCGGAGGTGGAGCCACTTCCTGAGGATGATGGCCCACGACATGACGGAGGCCAGGATGAGCAGGCAGAGGACGCCCAGGACGACCGGACCGGCGTGGGCGACGATCTCCATGTAGTCGAGGTCGCCGGCGCGCGCGGCGGCGAGCGGGAGGGCGTGGAGGGAGGGGAGGATCATGGTGGGCATCTGTTCACGCAAGTGCTGGAAATGCCCGAGGTTTACCACGCGATCGCCGGGTCGTCCACGTTCGCCCCGGCCCCCTCCCCCGCGGGGCTGTCTGGGGCGCCATCGCACACGCCTTGGGCGTGATGTCCCGGGGTGGCGCGTGACAGGATGGGCGGGCCACGGCTGAATGAACGCGCGAGCGCACCGTCCTCCTCCCGTGGTATCCGGGCACTCCCGGAGCGGGCCGGTCGGTCCCGGGAGGGCGGGCGAACCGGCCGGAACGGCAAGCGAGGACGACACATGACGCGCACCACCGCCGTGCTCCTGGCCGTCGCAGCGGTCGCGTCCGGAGCGGCATGCGGCAGCACCTGCCCGCCGACGGACGCCATCGTCTACTGGAGCTTCACCGACGCCACCGGGGCCCAGACGCCCGACTGCGCCAGCGCGGGCGTGGCCAGCCTCCGCGTCCTCGTGAACGGGCAGGCGCAGCTCGACGCGAACACCGGCGCCGCGGACCTCCTCTGCCAGGACTATCCGACGGGCGGCGTGATGTTCCCGACCTGGGGCCTCGCCGGTCCCGTCCAGCTCGAGGTGGACGCCTACGACGCGAGCGGGAACCTGCTCTACTCCGACCAGGAGAGCGTGTCGCTGCAGGCCTGCGGCGAGACGGTGGTCGACGCGAGCCTCACCGCGGTGCCGACCCTCACGCTCAGCCTGGCGGGCTTCCAGGCGTGCCCGATCTCGCCGGTGGCCTACGTCTGGTACTCGCTCACCGACGTGACGAACCCGCATCAGCCGACGCCGTTCGCGCTCGTGAACGGGCTGCACGGGCCGACGCAGGTCCCGTGTGCGGGCGACATCCCGCTCGGGAACGTCCCCGACGGCGACTACCGGCTCGACTGGGTGCAGGTGGTCACGCAGAGCGGCGCCGATCCGCTCAACCCCTACCAGCCGCTCTACACGAGCTGCTCGCCGGTGACGTTCACCCACCAGGGGAGCGACGCCGTCACGGCGACGCTCGCCCCGGCCTCCACGTTCTGCCCGGGGAGCTAGGCCGACGTGCCGCGCCTCGGCATCTTCGACTCCGGCGTGGGCGGGCTCACCGTCCAGCGCGCCATCCTCCGGCGCCTCCCGTGGGTGGACACGCTCTACCTGGGCGACACGGCGCGCGTGCCGTACGGCACCAAGTCGGCCGCCGTGGTGACGCAGTACTCGCTCCGCAACGCCCGCTTCCTGGTCTCGCACGACGTCGACCTGCTGGTGGTCGCGTGCAACACGGCCTCCGCGGTGGCGCTGCCGGCGCTGCGCGAGGCGCTCGCCATCCCCGTCATCGGGGTGGTCGAGCCGGGTGCGCGGGCCGCCGCGCGCGCCACGCGCTCGGGCCGCATCGGCGTCATCGGCACCCCGAGCACCATCGCCTCCGGCGCCTACCAGCGCGCGCTGATCGCGCAGCGGCGGGAGGCGGAGGTGGTGGCCCGCGCCTGCCCCCTCTTCGTGCCGCTGGCGGAGGAGGGCTGGACCGATCCCGACGACGAGGTGGTGCGGGCGGCGGTCGGGCGCTACCTGGCGCCGCTCGCCGAGGCGCGGATCGACACCCTCGTGCTCGGCTGCACGCACTACCCGCTCCTCGAGGCCGCCATCGGGCGGGCGCTGCCCGGGGTCACGCTCGTGGACAGCGCGGAGGCGATCGCCACGGAGGTCGGCGAGCGGCTCGGGGCGAGGAGCGCGGGCGCCGCCGCGGCGGCGCGCCACCGGTTCTTCGTGACGGACACCCCCGAGCGCTTCCTGGAGGTGGCCGAGCGGTTCCTCGGCCGCTCCATCGAGCGCGCCGAGCAGATCGACCTCTGACGGGGCGGCGGCCGGGTGTCGCGGGGCCGGCCCCGGAGCGACGGAGCTCGCCGCGGCGCGCCCGGCCCTCGCCTTGCTGCGATCCCTGCGATCCGCTACCGTCGAGCCGAGCGACATGGTCCCGGGCTTCAACCACAACGTGAAGCGCCGCGGGCGGGCATATCACGTCCAGACCGAGGACCTCGGCGCGGCGAACCCGGTCGTGGTGACGCACCTCTTCTCCGGCGGCGACGTGCTGGCGACGTCGCGAGCCACCTACGCCGACCTCCTGTCGCGGGACGACCTGTCGGCCCGCGTGCGCGCCCTCATGGAGGAGCAGCACAAGCAGGTGCTGCGGAACCTGGTGAACGGGGCGTACGACGCGGCGGAGGCGCCCGCGCGCGGGGTGGCGGACCCCGGCGGTGAGCGGCCGGGCGG
>JAJYHA010000065.1 GCA_021784995.1 Myxococcales bacterium | reverse complement strand
GCGCTGCAGCTCGGCGGGCGGTGATCCTGGCGTCGGCGCGGCGAGCCGGGGCCGATGCTCTTCCCGTAGCCGTGGCGCGCGCACGCCGACGGGACGTACCGGGCGCCGAAGCCGGCCGTGGCGAGCCGCAGGCAGAGGTCCACGTCCTCGTAGTAGGCGAAGTAGCCGGGGTCGAAGAGGCCGGCGCGCCGCAGCGCCGCCGCGCGCAGCAGGGCGGCGCCGCCGGTGATCCCCTCCACCGGGCCCTCGGGGCGGCGCAGGTCCGCCACCGGCGCGCCGAAGTCGCGGTCGAAGGCGCGGCCCCACCGGTCGAGGATCAGGCCGGTGGAGTTCACGCGCGTGGGATCGTCGGCGAAGAGCAGCAAGCCGCCCAGGATCCCGGCCTCCGCGTGCGCCTCCCCGGCCTCGACCAGCCGGGCGAGCCAGGTCGGCTCCACCTCCACGTCCGGGTTGACGATGGCGATCCAGCGCGCGCCGGCCTCGAGGGCGCGCCGCAACCCCACGTTGTTGGCGGCGGCGAAGCCGAGGTTCCTGCCCTGCGGCAGCCACTCCACGCCCGGGAAGCGCGCCACGGCCGCGGCGCTGGCGTCCGCCGAGCCGTTGTCGACCACCAGGACGTGCACCGGCGAGGTCGACCCGAGGAGGGCGGAGAGGCACGCGGGGAGGAGCGCCGCGCCGTTCCAGTTGACCACCACCGCCCAGGCGGCGGCGCCCGGGGCGGGGCTCGGCGGGGGCGGGGACACGACGCGGGGCGTAGCACGCGTCGTGTACGGAGGCAACGGGCGGCGGTATACATGGCGCCGGACCGCGGGGACCGACCGCACGATGCTGAAGCAGCGCGCACGGATGGTGGCCGCCGGCCTGCGGCTCGTCGACACGGCGGTCCTGGCGCTGGCCTTCCCCGTCGCCTACCTGATCCGCGACGAGCTGATCGGCGGCCGCCCCACGGGCGGCCTCTACCCGATCGCCGCCTACTGGCCGCTGCTCGTCCGCTCCCTGCTGGTCTGGCAGGTGGCCGCCTGGGCGGTGCGCCTCTACGGCGCCTACCGCACGCGCAGCCTCGCCACCGAGCTGGGCCGGGTGGCGCGCGCGCTGCTCCTGCTGGCGGTGATCGTGGCCGCCGCCCAGTTCGCCCTCAAGGAGAACGTCTCGCGCCTCTTCGTGGCGGTCCACTACGGCGTCGCGCTGGCGGCCCTGGTCGCGACCCGGGTGGCGGTGCGGCTCGCCGCGCGCGCGGCGCGCCGGCGCGGGTTCAACACGCGCGCCTTCGCCGTCGTCGGCTCGGGCGAGACGGGCGAGAGCGTGGTCGGCGCCATCGAGGCGCACCCGGAGTGGGGCTACACCTTCGCCGGCCACGTGCTGGAGGACGACGCCCCGGCGCGCCCGGAGACCCGCGTCCTGGGGCGCCTCGCCGACCTGCCCGCGATCCTGGCCCGGCACGTCATCGACGAGATGGTCTTCGCGGTCCCGCGGGAGCGGCTCGACGTCATCGAGCGCGCGGTGCGGACCTGCGAGGAGCAGGGGGTGAGCGTCAAGATCCTGCTCGATCTCTTCCCGGGCCGCGGCTCGCGGGTGACGCTCGAGGAGCTGGACGGCCTCCCCGTGCTCTCCATGAGCTCGGTGCCCTCCGATCTCGCGCCGCTGCTGGGGAAGCGCCTCTTCGACGTGGTGACCGCCACGCTCGTGCTGGTCCTGGGGGCCCCGCTCTTCCTGCTCCTCGCGCTGGCGGTGCGGCTCGACTCCCCGGGCCCGGCGCTCTACCGGCAGCGCCGGATCGGCCTGCACGGGCGGCGCTTCTGGCTCTACAAGTTCCGGTCCATGGTGCAGGGGGCCGAGCGGCAGCTGCCCGCCCTGCGGCATCGCAACGAGATGGCCGGCCCCGTCTTCAAGATCCGCGACGATCCCCGCGTCACGCGCGTCGGGCGCTGGCTGCGCCGGACCTCGCTCGACGAGCTGCCGCAGTTCTGGAACGTCCTCAAGGGCGAGATGAGCGTGGTCGGGCCGCGGCCGTCCATCCCGAGCGAGGTGCGGCAGTACGAGCGCTGGCAGCGGAAGCGCCTCGCGGTGCGCCCCGGCATCACCTGCACCTGGCAGATCTCCGGCCGGAACGAGGTGGAGTTCGACCGGTGGATGCAGCTCGACCTGCACTACGTCGAGAGCTGGTCGCTCTGGCACGACCTCAAGATCGTGCTCCTCACGGTCCCCGCCGTGATCCTCGGGCGAGGCGCGCGGTGATCCGACGGCTCACGGTCGACGAGGCGGCCGCCGCGCTCCGCCGCGGCGGGGTCGTGGCCTACCCCACGGAGACCTTCTACGGCCTGGGGGCCCGCGCCGACGACGCCGCGGCGCTGGCCCGGCTCGCGGCCGCCAAGCTCCGGCCCGGGGGGAAGCCCCTGCCGCTCCTGGCCGCCGACGAGGCGCAGGTGCGCGCCGTCGCCTCGCTCTCCGACTCGCTGGCGCAGGCGCTGGCGCGCCGCTTCTGGCCGGGGCCGCTGACCCTCGTGCTGCCCGCCGCGGCGCCGCTCGACGGCGCCGTGACCGGCGACGGCGGAACGGTCGGGATCCGCATCCCGGGTCACGCGCTCGCCCGTGCGCTGGCGCGCGGCGCCGGCGGAGCGATCGTCTCGACCAGCGCCAACCTGGCCGGCGCGCCGCCCGTGACCCGCCCCGAGGAGCTGGCGCCCGAGCTGCTGGCGCGCATCGACGGCGTGGTCGACGGCGGCGAGACGCCGGGCGGTCTCCCCAGCACCGTCGTCTCGGTGGAGGGCGGCGAGGCCAGCCTGCTGCGGGAGGGCGCGGTCCCGTGGCAGGAGGTGCGGGCGGTCGCGTGCGGCGACCGCTCCGCCTGAGCGGACGACGGGCGGGCCCCGTGCGCTTGCGAGCCCCAGGTAGGTGCAGTACGGTCGCGCGCGCATGCCCGAGGTGTTCCCGTTCCGCGGTCTCCGCTTCGCCGCCTCGCGGCCGGCGAACCTCTCGCGGCTGATCGCCCCGCCGTACGACGTCATCTCGCCCGCGATCCGGGCGGAGCTCGCGGCGCGCAGCCCGCACAACGTCGTGCACCTCACGCTCGGCGAGGACCGGACGGGGGACGGGCCCGGGGAGAACCGCCACGTGCGGGCGGGGCGCTGGCTGCGGGCCTGGATCGAGGAGGGCGCCCTGCGGCTCGACGCAGGGCCCGCCTACTACGCGCTGGAGCAGAGCTTCGCCGGGCCCGACGGCCGCCCGCGCGTCCGCCGCGGGCTGGTCGCCGCCTGCCGCCTCCACCCCTACGCCGACGGCCTCATCCTGCCCCACGAGAAGACGCTGGACGCCCCCAAGGCCGATCGGCTCGAGCTGCTCCGTCACGTCCAGTGCAACCTCTCGCCGGTGTTCGGCCTGTACGAGGACGACGGGGGCGAGGGGCAGCGCGCGCTCGAGGGGGCCGTCGCCGGGGCCGGGGAGCCCATCGCGGAGGCCGACTCGGACGACGGGACCCACCACCGGCTGTGGCGGGTGCAGGGGCAGGAGAACGAGGCGCCCCTCCGCCGCGTGCTGGCCCGGCGCAAGGTGGTCATCGCGGACGGCCACCACCGCTACCAGGCGGCGCTGGAGCACCGCGACGCGGTGGACGCGGCGCGGCCGGGGCTGCCGGAGAACGCGGGGCACCGCTACGTCATGATGGCGCTCTGCTCCATGGCCGATCCCGGGCTCGTGATCTACCCGACGCACCGGCTGGTGGCCGGGCTGGGCGCGTTCCGGCTGCAGCCCTTCCTGGACGCGCTGGCGCGCGTCTTCGTGGTGGAGACGCTGGCGGAGGACCTCCGGCGCCCGGCCGGGCGGGCCTGGGCGGTGGCGCGGCTGGCCGAGCACTCGGGCAAGTCCACGACCTTCCTCATGGTGAGCGCCGAGGACGGGAAGGGGCGCATCCTCACGCTGCGCGACGACGCGGAGGTCGCCGGGATGGCGCTCCCCGACGACGTCACGCTGCGCGACCTCGACGTGACCGCGCTCCACGACATCGTCTTCCGCCACCTGCTCGGCATCCGGGCCGGCGCCGGCGTGGTCCGGTACGAGATGGACGCGGGCGAGATCGTCTCGCGCACGCTCAGCGCCGAGTACCAGCTCGGCTTCCTGGTGAACCCGACTCCCATGTGGCAGGTGCAGGCGGTGGCGGAGTCCGGGCAGACCATGCCGGAGAAGAGCACCTTCTTCTACCCGAAGATGCCGACCGGGCTCGTCATGCGCCTGCTCGACGAGCCGCTGGCCGGGTGACGCGCCGGCGCCCGGCGCTCCGCCGCGTCGTGGCCGCGCTTTCCCGGCTGGCCGATCCGCGCTAGATCATCCGCCATGGCCTATCCCCAGGATCGCCCCCGCCGCATGCGCCGCACCGAGGCGCTGCGGGCCCTCGTCCGCGAGACCGCGCTCGCCCCGGACGACCTCGTCTGGCCGCTCTTCGCCGTCCCGGGCGAGCGCGTCCGCAAACCGGTCACGAGCATGCCGGGCGTCTTCCAGCTGTCGGTCGACGAGCTGGTGGCCGAGGCCCAGGCCGGGTTCGAGGCCGGCGTGCGGAGCGTCATCCTGTTCGGCGTGCCGGAGCAGAAGGACGCCCTCGGCACCGGCGCCTACGACGAGGACGGGATCATCCCGCGCGCCATCCGCGCCCTGAAGCAGCGCGTCCCCGGGCTGGTCGTGATGACCGACGTGTGCCTCTGCGAGTACACGGACCACGGCCACTGCGGCGTGCTGAAGGCGCCGCGCG
Organism: Myxococcales bacterium; assembly: GCA_021784995.1. The sequence goes on along the minus strand of JAJYHA010000065.1, from coordinate 12,515 downwards.
CCGGCGGCCCGGGGCAGGACCTGGGCGTCGACAACGACGCCACGCTGCCGCTGCTCGCGCGGGAGGCGGTCGCGCACGCCCGGGCGGGCGCCGACGTCGTCGCGCCCTCCGACATGATGGACGGGCGCGTGGGCGCCCTCCGGCGCGCGCTCGACGAGGCCGGCTACGCCGAGGTGCCGATCCTCTCCTACGCCGCGAAGTTCGCCGGGGCCTTCTACGGCCCCTTCCGCGACGCCGCGGAGAGCGCGCCCCGTGAGGGCCCGGGGATCCCCCGGGATCGCAAGGGCTACCAGATGGACCCGGCCAACGTCCGCGAGGCGATGCGCGAGGTCGCGCTCGACGTGGCCGAGGGCGCCGACATGCTGATGGTCAAGCCGGCCGTGCCCTACCTCGACATCGTCCGGCTGGTGAAGGACCGCTTCGACCTGCCGGTCTCGGCCTACCACGTGTCCGGGGAGTACGCGATGATCAAGGCCGCCGCCGAGCGCGGCTGGATCGACGAGGATCGGGTGGCGCTGGAGACCATGATCTGCTGCCGCCGGGCGGGCGCCGACCTGATCCTGACCTACTACGCCCGGCACGTGGCGGGCCTCCTGACCGGGACGCGGCGTTGACCGGTGGTGCTTCCATCCTCTACAAGGTCGTCGAGGTCGCGCCCGTGACGGAGGAGACCCTCGAGCGGGCGCTCAACGCGTGCACCGGCGAGGGCTGGACGTTCACGTCGATCCACTTCGCGACGCGCGAGGGCTCGCACCGGCCGGCGTTGGCCTTCCTCTTCCTCACGCGCCCCCGCGAGCAGCGCCCGCCGTCGTCCAGCTGAGCGACGATGCGACACGCGCGACGCGAGGGCTCGCCGTACCCGAAGGCCGACCTCGGACTGCGGGGCCTCGCGCGCCTGGTGGACCTGACGCTCGCCTTCGCCGTCGCGAACGGCGCCAGGCACGCAGGGCCGCCGCTGGCCGCCCTCTACCTCCTGGCCGCCGACGGGTTGATGGGCGGGCAGTCGGTGGGGAAGCGCGTCTTCGGAGTCCGGGTGATGGTGCTGCCGCCGCCCGGCGTGCCGCGGGGCAACCCCGCCGGCTACCGCGAGTCGGTCCTGCGCAACGCGCCCTTCGCCCTGGTGAGCCTCTTCTACGGCGTCACCCTGGTCGGCTGGATCCTGCCGCTGGTGGTGGGGGTGCCCGTGCTGGCCTTCGAGGCCTGGAGGGCGTGGCGCGATCCGCTGGGCCTCCGCGTCGGCGACCTCTTCGCCGACACCCAGGTCGTCGACGCCAAGGTGCTCTCCCGGGCGGCGCTGCCGGCGGGCGATCTCGGCGCGGCGGCGCCGCGCGGCCCGGCGGCCGGCGCGGTGTCGCGGGGTCCGGCGACGGGGACCGTCTCGCGCGTGCGCCCCGCGGCCTGAGGGGAGACGGGGACGGGAACGATGCGCATCGCGCTCACGCACAACCTCCGCCTCACCGACGCCGAGGAGGAGGCCGAGTTCGACTCGACCGCCACCGTGGAGGCCCTCGCCGGCGCGATGGAGCGCCTCGGCCACCGGGTGGAGCGCATCGAGGTCTCCGGGCCCGCGTCCCGGACGGTGGCGCGCCTGGAGGCGTTCGGGCCGGACCTCATCTTCAACACGGCCGAGGGGCGACGCGGCCGGTTCCGGGAGGCGTTCTTCCCCGCGCTCTTCGACGAGCTGGGGATGCCCTACACCGGGTCCGACGCCTACGCGCTGGCGCTGACGCTCGACAAGCAGCTCACCAAGCTCGTGCTCGCGCAGCACGGGGTGGGCACGCCGCGCTGGCAGTACGTGGAGGACGCGCGGCGGCTGCAGGCGAGCGCGCTCCGCTTCCCGGTCATCGTGAAGCCGAACTTCGAGGGGAGCTCCAAGGGCATCACGCAGGACTCCGTGGTGGAGGACGCCGTGCGGCTGCACGAGGTGCTGGCCGCGGCGCTGGCGCGCTACCCCGCCGGCGTGCTGGTGGAGGAGTTCATCGCGGGGCGGGACGTCACCGTGCCGTTCCTGGAGCGCGCCGCGCCCGAGCGAGGCGGCGTGCTGCAGCCGGTGGAGTACGTCGTCGACGGCGCGCTGGCGGGCGAGCGCCGCCACGCCATCTACGACTACGAGCTGAAGACGCGGCTCGACCGGGCGGTGAGCGCCCGCGCACCCGCCCGGCTCTCCCGGGCGCAGAAGGAGCGGCTGCAGGAGCAGGCGGCGACCGTCCTCCGGGTGCTGGGGATCCGCGACCTCGGCCGCATCGACTTCCGCGTCGGCGACGACGGCCAGGTGCACTTCCTGGAGATCAACGCGCTGCCCTCGCTGGAGCCCGGCGCGGGGATCTACGCGGCGGCCGCGCTGGAGGGCCTGCACGCGGACGGGGTGCTCGCCGCCGTCATCCAGAGCGCCGTGGAGCGCCACGACATCGCCGAGCCGCGCGGGCGGCGGGGGAAGCCGCGCCGGGCCGAGCGGCTCAAGGTGGGCTTCGCCTTCAACGTGAAGCGCGTCCGGCCCGAGCCGACCGGGGAGCAGGACGAGGAGGCGGAGTACGACACGCCCAGGACGCTCCAGGCGATCCGCGAGGCGATCGCGAGCCACGGCCACGAGGTGATCGACCTGGAGGCCACCAGCGACCTGCCCATCCAGCTCGCGTCGACGCCCGTCGATCTCGTGTTCAACATCGCGGAGGGGTTCAAGGGGCGCAACCGCGAGTCCCAGGTGCCGGCCCTGCTGGAGCTGCTCGACATCCCCTACACCGGCTCCGACCCGGCGGCGCTCTCGGTGTCGCTGGACAAGGCGCTGGCGAAGCGGATGGTGCGCACCCACGGCATCCTCACGCCGGACTACTTCGTGCTCCACACCGGCAAGGAGCGGCTGCCGCGGGAGGTCGCCTTCCCGCTGCTGGTGAAGCCGGTGGCGGAGGGAACCTCCAAGGGGGTCACCCGGAAGTCCGTGGTGCAGGACGAGGCGGAGCTGCGCGAGGTGGCGCGCGAGATCGTCACCAAGTACCGCCAGCCGGCCCTGGTGGAGGAGTACGTCCGGGGCCGCGAGTTCACGGTGGGGCTGCTGGGCGAGCGGCGGCCCCGCGTGCTGCCGCCCATGGAGATCGTCTTCCTCGACGCCAGCGACCCGACGCCGGTCTACTCCTTCGAGATGAAGCAGGACTGGCACGCCTCGATCCGGTACGAGGTCCCGGCGGCGCTCCCGGGCCGCGACCTCGACCGCCTGGAGCGGGCGGCCCGCGAGTGCTTCGCGGCGCTGGGATGCCGGGACGTGGCGCGCCTCGACTTCCGGATGGACGCCGAGGGCCGGATCTACTTCATCGAGTGCAACCCGCTCCCGGGGCTCGCGCCGGGCTGGTCGGATCTCGTCCTCATCGCCCAGGCGGCCGGCATCGACTACCGCGCGCTGATCGGCGAGATCCTCTCCTTCGCGATCCGCCGTCACCAGGAGCGGGAGCGCGAGCGGGAGCGGGCGCGCCGGGCGCAGAGCGCAGCCGCCCGGGAGGGCGCGAACGGCGCCTCCGGCCCCGCTCCCGATCGCCTGTCCGACGGCGGCCCGCGTGGCGGGCAGGGCGAAACCTGCTGATGGCGAGCCCGGCGCGGAGTAGATTCCGTCCCTCGCCCCATTCCGGAGGAACGATGGCTCGATCGAAGAGCAAGCACGTGCGGCTCATCATGAAGCGGCGGCAGCACTGGAAGCGCCGGGTCAAGGCCCGGAAGGCCGCGGCGAAGTCCGCCGGCAAGAAGTGAGGCCCGGCGTTCGGCCTTGACGGAGGCCGCCGCCGCGAGATAAGGACACCGCTCCCTCGGGGCGATCACCCGTCGTCCCGCCGAAGAAGAGGTCTCGGGCCCGTGGCGCAGCTGGGAGCGCGCTTGAATGGCATTCAAGAGGTCACCGGTTCGATCCCGGTCGGGTCCACCAGCAGCCGAGGAGTGAAGAAGGGCGGCCCCGGGCATCCGGAGCCGCCCTTCGCGTCGTCAGGACGAGCGGCGCTCCGCTCGTCAGGCGACGCCCCCCCGTCGCTGCAGCACCGGCGGTCCACCTGCGAGCTGGAGGGCGCGCAGCGGGGCCACGCGGATCGGCCTCGAGCTCGCCAGCAGCGTCGTGGCGGTCGTCCGGAGGCTCGCCTCCAGGCTGGGGCGGACGCCACAGCCCGGCTCCGCGCCTGCCACCATCGCCTGTGCGCGGGCGGCCCCGAGGAGCTCGTCGAGGAGGAAGGCCTCCAGCCGCGCCTGGTGGAGCGGCAACATGCTGGTGAAGGCGAACGAGACGCGGACCCTGTCGCGGCGCTGCGCGACGCTCACCACGCGGACGCCGGCGCGGATGGGGTCGCGGCGGCGGATGTGCAACAGCGCGGAGACCGACGCATCGGCCGGGCCCGAGCCGCCCAGCAGCACCGAGAAGCCGCCCGGCCCCAGGTCCACCGTGATCGCGCGATCGCGCCGGGTGCCGTACTCCAGCTCCACGGCCACCGCCCTCCGCACGCGGACGAGGCGGCGGCGGCCATGGCCCGCGCCCTCCTCCCGCTCCTGCTGCGCGAGCGTCGCGTCCAGGAAGCGGGCGGTCGCGGCGCGGTACTCGGCCGCCTCCTGCTCGTCCAGCGCGGTGGTGAGCCTCTTCGCGTGCAGCCGCCGCAGGTTCGTCCAGCCGTCGTCGCTCATTCCCGGCTCCTCGTCGCACCGCGCACCGGCGTGCAAACGAACGGCACGATGCTACGAGGAGCGCGCCCGGCGCCGCCGTCGCGCGCCCGGGGGACGCGCCGGCCAGCCCGGTCGTGCGGGTGAGGGGCCTACACCGAGCGTGTACCGTGCGCGGGGGGCGCGGACGGGCCGGCGGCCTCCCGGGTGGCCGTGGCGGGGTCGGTCCCGCGCTCCCACTGTGACCAGGTGTCGCACCCGGAGGCCCGCGCCGGGGGATTCGTGCCACACCCCCACCGGTCCCACCCCGGACGCGGGGTGGGCGCCTACGATCGCCAGGCATGGACAAGAAGACGCGCTTCCACCTGGGCTACGTCCTGCTCGCGCTGGTGGGCGTCCTCGTCCTGCACGACCTCTGGGTCGCGAGCCGGGCGACCGAGACCATCCCCTACAGCGAGTTCCAGCGACTGGTCCGCGAGGACAAGGTCGCCAGCGTCGTGGTCTCGGATCGCTCGGTGGAGGGGACCCTGAAGACGCCCGACAAGGGCAAGACGCGCTTCAGCACCAGCCGTGTCCCGCTCGACCTTGCGACGACGCTCGACCAGCACGGGGTCACGTACGCGGGAGATGAGCGCGGGACGGGGTTCGCCACCCTGCTGGCGTGGATCGTCCCGGTGCTGCTCTTCACGGTGGTCTGGGTCTTCCTGCAGCGCCGCATGGCGGCCGGGGGCCCCGGCGCCGCGCTGATGTCGGTGGGCAAGAGCAAGGCGAAGGTCTACGTCGAGCACGACACCCACGTCTCGTTCCGCGACGTGGCGGGCGTCGAGGAGGCGAAGGCGGAGCTGCAGGAGGTCGTCTCGTTCCTGCGCGACCCACGCTCGTACGGCCGGCTCGGCGCCCGCATGCCCAAGGGCATCCTGCTGGTGGGGCCCCCCGGGACGGGGAAGACGCTCCTCGCGCGGGCGGTGGCGGGCGAGGCGGGCGTCCCGTTCTTCTCGATGAGCGGGTCGGAGTTCGTGGAGATGTTCGTCGGCGTCGGCGCGGCCCGGGTGCGCGACCTGTTCGAGCAGGCCCGGAGCAAGGCCCCCTGCATCATCTTCATCGACGAGCTGGACGCGCTGGGGCGGGCCCGGGGCGCCTACCCCGGGATGGGCGGGCACGACGAGAAGGAGCAGACGCTGAACCAGCTCCTCTCCGAGCTCGACGGGTTCGACCCGACCAGCGGTATCGTCCTGCTCGCCGCCACGAACCGGCCGGAGATCCTCGACCCCGCCCTGCTGCGCGCCGGGCGCTTCGACCGGCAGGTGCTGGTGGACCGCCCCGACCGCGTGGGACGGCTCGCCATCCTGCAGGTGCACGCGGCGCGCGTCACGCTGGCGCCCGACGTGGACCTCGCCCAGGTGGCGGCCCTCACCCCGGGGTTCACCGGCGCCGACCTGGCCAACCTGGTGAACGAGGCGGCGCTCGTCGCGACCCGCCGGAGCGCCGACGGCGTGACGCTCGCCGACTTCACGGCCGGGATCGAGCGGATCGTCGCCGGGCTGGAGAAGAAGAACCGGGTGCTCGCGCCGCGCGAGCGGAGGACGGTGGCGCACCACGAGATGGGGCACGCCCTGGTGGCGGCGTCGCTCCCGGGGACGGACCCGGTGCACAAGGTCTCGGTCATCCCGCGCGGCATCGGCGCCCTGGGCTACACCATCCAGCGGCCGACCGACGACCGGCACATCCTGTCGCGGGCGGAGCTGGAGGACCGGATGGCGGTGCTGCTGGGAGGCCGCGCCGCGGAGTCGCTCGTCTTCGGCGAGCTCTCCACCGGCGCGGCGGACGACCTGGCCAAGGCCACCGACATCGCGATGAGCATGATCACGCGCTACGCGATGATCCCCGAGCTGGGGAACCTGGTCTACGACGAGGATCGGCCGGCCTTCCTCCCGGGGCTGCCGACCGCGTCGCGGCGCAACGTGAGCGAGCAGACCGCGCGCGAGATCGACGTCGCCGCGCGCGCCGTCGTCGACGCCGCCTCCGCGCGTGCGCTGGCGATCCTGCGGCGGAACGAGGCCGTGCTGCGCGAGGCGGCGGTCCTGCTGCTCGAGCGCGAGACGCTCGCGGAGGTGGATCTCCGGCCCGTCTTCGCCCGGCTGATCCACGAGCCGGGGTCCGTCCCGGCGGGGTGACCAGCGCCGCGCGGCGCCGCGCCGGCGGCGGTCAGCGCTGCGCCTTCTTGCGCTGCTCCTCCCAGACCGGGCGGAAGTCGTAGGTCGGGTAGAAGTCGGTCTGGAACGCGCCCCACGCGCCGTTCTCGACCGCCAGGTTCACCTCCCGCAGCTTCTCGGGCGGCACCCGGACGGTGACCACCTGGCCGATGCCCATCATCACGTACCAGGAGACGACCTCCACGCCGGGCGGCGGGAAGCGCTGGTGCCAGCCCGTCTGCTCCAGGTGCGCGTTGATGTCCGCCAGCGTCTTGCTCTGGTCGTGCCGGAGGAAGATGGTGAGGAGGATCGCGTCGGAGCGGGACGCGCCGGTCGAGGGTGTCGTGGCCGGGGTGCCGGGGGTGCCGGCCGCGGCGGCGGGCGCGGCGCTCGCACGCCCACCGCTCACGAGGAGCGCCAGGGCGAGGAGGGGGAGGAGAGCGACGGAGAGGCGGGAGCGACGGCGAGGGGTGGTGGTGACCATCGCCGCAGCCTAACCGGACCCGCCGGCAGGGCAAGCGCGCGACCCGCGAGGGTGACGCCGGGGGTGCGCCGCCGGCCGATTCCCCGTAGAACGAGGGGGTGCCCCCTGCGCTCGTCCTGCTCGTCGCGACCCGGAGCTACCGTGCGGACGACTTCCTTCGGGCTGCCGCGCGCCTCGGCGTCCCGGTCGTCCTCGGCACCGATCTCTGCCACGAGGTGGAGGAGCTCTTCGGGTCCCACGCCGGGCAGGTGTCGCTCGACTTCCGCCGCCCCGAGCGCGCCGCGGACCGGATCGCGGCGCTCGCCGCGGAGCGCCCGATCCGCGGGCTGGTCCCCACCGACGAGACCACCGCGGTGATCGCGGCGCTGGCGGCGGCGCGGCTGCGGCTCCCGTGGAACCCTCCCGAGGCGGCCCGGCGCGCCGCCGACAAGCACGCCCAGCGCTCGGCGCTGGCGGCTCGCGGAGTCGCCGTCCCGCGCTTCTCGCTCCACGCCCTCGCGGAGGGGCCGGAGGCCGCGGCGCGGACCGTGCCCTATCCCTGCGTGCTCAAGCCGGTGGGGCTCTCGGCGAGCCGTGGGGTCATCCGCGCCGACGGCCCGGCCGCGTTCGTCGGGGCGTGGCGACGCATCGAGCACATCCTCTCGGACGCCCGAACGGAGCGGCGTGCGAGGGAGTCGGGCGCCGCGCGCTCGATCCTGGTCGAGGCGTTCGTGCCCGGCCCCGAGGTGGCGATCGAGGCGCTGCTCCGCGGGGGACGGCTGGAGGTCCTGGCCTTCTTCGACAAGCCCGATCCGCTCGACGGCCCCTTCTTCGAGGAGACCCTCTACGTCACGCCGTCGCGCCACCCCCCGGCGCTGCAGGCGCGGGCGATCGACCTGGTGGCGGCCGGCGCCGCGGCCCTGGGCCTGGTCGAGGGCCCGGTGCACGCCGAGCTGCGGCTCGGGCCGGAGGGGCCGGTCGTGCTGGAGATCGCGGCGCGCACCATCGGAGGCCTCTGCGCGCGCAGCCTCCGCTTCGGCGCCGGCCTCTCGCTGGAGGAGCTCGTGATCGCGCACGCCATGGGCCTGCCGATCGAGGACCTCCGGCGCGAGCGGCGCGCGGCGGGCGTGATGATGCTCCCCATCCCGCGCGCCGGGGTGCTGCGCGGGGTGCACGGCCTGGAGGAGGCCCGGGCGATCGCGGGGGTGGAGGAGGTGGTGATCACCATCCCCGAGGGGCGAGAGGTGGAGCCGCTGCCGGAGGGGGACGCCTACCTGGGGTTCGCCTTCGCGCGCGGCGACCGGCCGCAGGACGTCGAGGCGGCGCTGCGCGCGGCGCACGCCCGCCTGCGGATCGAGATCCGGCCGGCGCTTCCCACCCTCGGGCGCGCGTAGTGCCCGCGCCCTTCAGCGGTCGAGCGGAGCGACCTGCTCCGCCGTGGGCTCCGCTCAACAGAACCAGCTCTCGGTGAGCCGCGGCGCCCGCCGGCCGGTGTCGGCGGGGAAGACGTGCGCGTGGGGGAGCCCGGCGGCGGCCCGCGCGAGCGCGCGCACGCGCTCGAGGACCTCGCGCGCCGGAACGCCCGCCGCAGCGCACCGCTCCACCTCACGCGCCACGCGCTCCTGGAGCGGGTCCATCCGCGGGTCCGGGTGGCGCCACCGGTACGCGAGCGCCTCCGGATCGAGCCCCTCCGTCACGAGGTCGGGATCGCCCAGGAGGAGCGAGCGGGGCGGGACGAGCAGCCGGATCGAGAGCTGCACCGGGTCGAGGCTCTCCACCCAGCCCTCGCGCGAGAAGACGTCGAGGAGCTCGAGGTAGTCCTCCAGCGTCGTCCAGGGCGTGAAGGGGACGAGGGAGGGGCGGAGCGTGAGCCCCGCGGCGCCGCACGCCTCGAAGGCCGCCGTCACGTCGGATCGCTGGTGTCCCTTGGCCAGCTTCGCGAGGACCCGGTCGGAGAGCGACTCGACCGCGGAGACCACGAAGAGGGCGCCCGCGGCGCGCAGCTCCCCGAGGAGGCGTGCGTGGCGGACCAGGTGCTCGATCTTTGCCGTGAAGTCGAAGGTCAGCTCGGGGAAGCGTGCGTGCAATGCCCGGGCGACCCGGAGGCCGTGGCGCGGCCCGTTCAGGAAGTCGGGATCGCCGAACGTCACGTGGGTCACCCCGGTGGCCACCTGCTGCGCGACGTCGGCCACCACCGTGTCCAGCGGCAGGGCGAAGAAGCGCCCCCCGTAGACGGGCGGGATGGGGCAGTGGCGGCAAAGGTGCTTGCACCCCCGGGTCGTCTCCGCGTAGCCGGCGAGGCGCGCGCGCCCGTCGGCCTCGAGGAGGCGCGCGTAGCGCTCCGGGGGAGGCAACCCGGCGCGGCTCGGGACGGGGTGGTCGAGCCGCCGCACCGGAGAGGCCGGCGCCGCGCGGGAGCTCCGGGTGGACGCGCCGCACCCGGCCGCCGCGGCGGCGAGCGCCACCAGCTCGTCCTCGCACTCGCCGCCCAGCACCGCGGTGGCGCCGGCCGCGCGCAGCAGCTCCTCGTGCAGGAGCGCATAGAGGCCGTGGAAGACGAGCTGCGCCGACGGGTTCACGGACCGGAGGCGCGCCGCGGCGCGGAGCGCCAGCCGCAGCGCGGTGTGCATCGGCACCGAGAGCGCGATGAGGCGCGCGGTGCGCACGCGCGCCTCGTCGAAGGGCTCGACGGCCAGGTCGAGCGTGGAGACGGCCAACCCGGCGCGCTCGAGCCAGGCCTTCGGGAGGGTGATCCCGGAGGGCTGGTGGCCGAGCTCGTAGGTCGATACGAGCAGGATCGCTCCCGCCCGCGTCATCTCGTCATCCCTTCGAGGGTGGAGGCTGGTAGTCGGGGGGGAGCTGGGCTCCCTCGCCGAAGAAGAACTGCTCGGCCTGCTGGTAGAGGATCTCGTTCGTGCGCGGGTCCGCCGGGGAGAGGCGGTACTCGTTCATGATCATCTTGAAGTGCTCGAGCCAGAGCTTCCACGCGTCGGCCGAGACGCTCTCGTAGATGCGCTGCCCCAGCTCGTTGTTGAACGGCTTGAAGGTGAGACCGGGGAGCTCCTTGCCCAGCTTCTTGCACTGCACCATGCGCGCCATCGCCTTGCTCCGTTGCGTGAGGAACGGCCCGGGGTGGGCCGGATGAATAAGCGCCGCGTGCCTCGCCCGCACGCCCCGGCCTGCACGCCGGACGCTCGAGGCGCGGCGGGGCTCGCGAGCGGGGAGGAGGACACGCGCCGATCCGGGAGGCTCAGGGGCGTCGTCAGGAGAGGAGGGAGGTCGCGCTGACGCTGAGCGCCTTCGCCAGAGACTCCAGGGTGGCGAGGGGCGGGGTGCGCTGGCGGCGCTCGAGCATCGAGATGTACGACACCGAGAGGCCCGCCCTGGCGGCCAGCCCCTCCTGCGAGAGCTTCTTGCGGAGCCGCTCGTTCCTCAGGTTGGCGGCGAATTTGTCGGCCAGTGCTGCCATGGATCGTTCGCTCCTGCTGTGTCCCGGATGGGCCTGTCGACGGTCGCCGTATCGCGAGCAGTGGCGGCGCCGCGGTCCGCGGTCCTCTAACACCACGAAGGGTCGAGATCCAGTCCAGCGCTCACGGAACGAGGCGCGTTCGAAGGGCACGCGCGAGGTCGTCGTCGGGCCTCTCCGTGCGGCACCGCCCGTGCCTCACCCCTCCTCCGGCGCGGCCACGAGGATGGCCTCCACGAGCTCCCCCTGCCGGGCGCGCGCCCTCCCGGGCGGGAGCACGACCAGCGCCTGGAAGCAGGCGGACGACGTGAGATCTCCGCTCACCTGCGACCGGAGCGGCGTGGCGACGAGCGCGCCGTCCTGGCGCCGGATCCGGGCGCGGACGTAGTGGGTGAGGCCCGGCGGCCGCTCCACGGGTGCCGCCAGCCGGGCGGTCACCACCGCGCGCCCGCGGCCGCGCAGCCCGGCGAGCACCCTGAGCGCCGGGCGGACGAAGAGCTCGAACGTCACGAGGGCGCTGGCGGGGTTGCCGGGCAGCCCGAAGACCGCGGTGCGGCCGAGCCGTCCGAAGGCGAGCGGCTTCCCCGGCCGCATCGCCACCTTCCAGAACGCGAGGCGCGCGCCGGCGCGGACCAGGGCGGTCCGCACGAGGTCGCGTGCCCCCACCGAGACGCCGCCCGTGGACACGAGCGCGTCGAACGCGCCGGCGCCCGCCAGCGCGGTCGCGAGCGAGCGAGGCGTGTCGCGCGCCACCGGGAGCAGCACCGGGGTGGCGCCCGCTTCCGCCACGGCCGCGGCGAGGGCGTGGCTGTTCGAGTCCGCGACCTGGTAGTCGCCGGGCGGCCGGTCGATCGGCGCGATCTCGTCGCCGGTCGCGAGCAGCGCCACCCGCGGGCGCCGGTGGACCTGGACCTCGCTGCGTCCGAGCGCGGCGAGCAGGCCGATCGCGCCCGGATCCAGGGCCGTCCCCCGCGCGAGCGCGACGGCGTCCCGCGCCAGGTCGGACCCGGCCGCCCGCACGAACTGGCCACGGCGCGGCGCGCGCCGGAAGGTCGCGATCGTGCCGCGCCGCGCGACCTCCTCCTGCATCTCCACCGCGTCGGCGCCGGCCGGGATCGGAGCCCCCGTGAAGATGCGGCAGCAGGCGCCCGGGGGGAGCGGCGGCGGGGCCGCCGCTCCGGCGAAGACCTCGAACGCGACCCGGAGGCGCGCCCCGGAGCGGGGAGCGTCCGCAGCCCGCAGCGCGTACCCGTCCATCTGCGCGCTGTCGAAGGGCGGCAGCGGCCGCGTGGCGGGCACGTCCTCGGCCAGCGCCCGGGCCACGGCCTCCCGCAGCGGCACCCGTTCGGGAGGGAGGGGGGCCACGTCCGCGAGCGCGGCCAGGATGAGCGAGAGCGCCTCGTCTGGCTGGTGCACCTCGAGTTCATCGTCCTGGCGACCCGTGGTTGTCAAGCCGGGCGCGCGGCCCGGGCGCGTCGAACGGCTCGACCCGGCAGGTCGCGCGTGCCATGTTCGAGGCCCATGGCCAGGACGGACGACCGACGTGATCGCAGGACGGCGCTCCTGCTCGAGAAGCTGCGCGCGGCCGCGGGCGAGCCGCTGGGCGTGCGCGAGCTCATGCAGCGCGCGCACCTGCACCCCGGGGAGCGCACGGAGGTGAAGCGCACCTTGCGCGACCTGGCGCGGTCGGGCGCCCTGCAGCGCGACGGAAAGCGGTACGCGCTCCCCGCCGCACGGCCCGCCGCGGCCACGGGGCCGGGTCCCACGCCCG
>JAJYHA010000332.1 GCA_021784995.1 Myxococcales bacterium | reverse complement strand
CGGTGGGCGGCGAGGAGGCGGGACACGGCGCCGCCGCGCCCGCCGAGCACCCTGCCCCTGCCCCGGCCGCGGAGCACGGCGCCGCGGCGGAGCGGGCCGAGCCGGGCGCCGCGGCGGACGCGGTCACGGTGAAGGTCGGCCCGACGCTCAACTTCCGCGAGCTGCGCGACCAGGTGGTCCTCGAGAGCACGGGCGTGGCCGAGCACCTCAAGCACCAGAAGGTGTGGGGCTTCGCGCTCCTGGCGCTGATCGGGATCTTCCTCTTCGTCGGCGCGATGGGGAAGAGCGCGCAGATCCCCCTGTACGTCTGGCTCCCGGACGCGATGGCGGGCCCGACCCCGGTCTCCGCCCTCATCCACGCCGCCACGATGGTGACGGCCGGCGTCTACATGGTGGCCCGCCTCAACTTCATCTTCGCGCTCTCGCCCAGCGCCATGGCCTGGGTGGCCTTCGTCGGCGCGCTGACCGCGATCTTCGCCGCCTCGATCGGCTTCTTCCAGTACGACATCAAGAAGGTCCTCGCCTACTCCACCGTCTCGCAGCTGGGCTTCATGTTCATCGGCGTGGGCGTGGGGGCGTACTGGGCGGGCGCGTACCACCTGCTGACGCACGCATTCTTCAAGGCGACCCTCTTCCTCGGCTCCGGGTCGGTCATCCTCGGCTGCCACCACGAGCAGGACATGCGAAAGATGGGCGGGCTGAAGAAGTACATGCCCGTCACGCGCTGGACCTACCTCGCCGCGTGCTGGGCCATCGCCGGCTTCCCCTGGGCGAGCGGCTTCTACTCGAAGGACGAGATCCTCTGGAAGGCCTTCACCTCCGAGCACCTGACGCTGTTCGGCCTGCCCACGCCCTGGCTCGGACCCGCCATCTACCTCGTCGGCATCGTCGCCGCGACCGGGACCAGCTTCTACATGTTCCGCAGCTACTTCATGACCTTCACCGGCGAGTACCGCGGCGGAGAGGGCCACGGGCACGGGGCGGCGCCGCACGCGCCGCCCGCGCCGCCCGCGGCGTCGCAGCACGTCGATCCGCACGGCGCGCACGCCGCGCCGGCCCCCGCGCACGGGCACGTCCAGGCCTCCGCCCCGCACGCCGGCCACGACGTCCACGGGCACGACGCGCACGGACACACGCCCCACGAGTCGCCCTGGACCATCACCCTCGTCCTGTCGCTCCTCGCCGCCGGCGCGGTGCTGGCGGGGCTGCTCGGCATCCCCACGGCCTGGACCGGCCACGAGCCGCTGCTCGAGCGCTGGCTCGCGCCGGCGCTCACCGCCGAGGTGCCCTTCGTCGAGCGGCCGCCCGCGTGGGAATACCTGTTCCAGGCCATCGGCGTGGGCGCCGGCGCCATCGGCTTCGCCTTCGCCTGGCTGCTCTACAAGGACGGCAGGAGCACCGTCCCCGCCGCGCTCAAGGAGCGGTTCCTCGCCGCGTGGACGGTCGTCTACCACAAGTACTACGTCGACGAGCTGTACGAGCGGATCGTGATCCGGCCGTCCCTCGCCTTCGCCCGCCTCATGTCGTGGGGCGACGGGCACATCATCGACTGGCTGGTCAACTTCGCGGGCGCGGTCGGGCGCTTCGTCGCCAACGTGGACGGCGCCATCGACCGGTACGTGGTCGACGGCGCGGTGAACGCGGTGGCCGACGCGACCATCGGCGGCGGCCGCGCGCTGCGGCGGCTGCAGACCGGCCGCATCCAGACCTACCTCTACGGCGCGCTCGCGGGCGGGCTCGCCGTCATCCTCCTCAACTTCCTGATTCACTGACCAGGAGCGACGCGCAATGTTCGGTCCCCAGAACGTCCTCAGTTGGGCCACCTTCCTGCCGCTCGGCGGCGCCGCGCTCGTCGTGGTGCTGGCCGCCGTCCGCTACGCCACCGGCATGTCGAAGCGGACTCTCGACCAGGCGGCGCGGGGCATCGCGCTCGTCGCCAGCGGACTGTCGCTGGTCGCCGCCATCGCCGCGTGGGCCTGGTACGACCCGCACGCCCCGGGGATGCTCGTCGCCGGCAAGGCGACCGGCGTCCAGCTCGTGCAGAAGGGCATCTGGATCCGGGGCTTCAACGTCGAGTACTTCGTCGGCGTGGACGGCCTGTCGATCTCGATGGTCCTGCTCTCCGGCCTCATCTCCTTCATCGCGACCATCGCCTCGATGCCCTGGTGGTCGGGCGCGAAGGACCGCGAGCTTGCCGGGATGGTCGAGGACGACGGCCACGAGCACGACGCGCACCACCCCAAGCACTTCTCGGTGCGGATGGTGCCGGGCTACATGGTCATGCTGCTCATCCTGCAGACCGGGATGATGGGGACCTTCGTCGCCCTCGACATGTTCCTCTTCTACGTGTTCTGGGAGGTCATGCTCCTGCCGATGTACTTCCTGATCGGCGTCTGGGGCGGGCCGCGGAAGGAGTACGCCGCGATCAAGTTCTTCCTCTACACGCTGGCCGGCTCGGTGCTGATGCTGGTCGCCGTCATCGCCATCTACTACAACAGCGCCGGCGCGGCGCTGGCCGACGGCAGCCCCACTCAGCACACCTTCAACCTGCTCGAGCTGGCGGCACAGGGCCAGGCGGGCCGCTTCGCCGCCGCGTCGCCCATCCTCGGCTTCGCCTTCACGAAGCTGATGTTCGTCTTCCTGTTCATCGGCTTCGCCATCAAGATCCCGATGTTCCCCTTCCACACCTGGCTGCCCGACGCGCACGTCGAGGCGCCGACGCCCATCTCGGTCATCCTGGCCGGCGTGCTCCTGAAGATGGGCCCCTACGGCATCCTCCGCTTCAACTACGCGGTGCTGCCCGACGCGACCCGCTGGGCCGCCAACGCCATCGCGGTCTTCGGCGTGATCAACATCGTGTACGCGGCCTTCGTCTGCCTGGCGCAGAAGGACCTGAAGAAGATGATCGCGTACTCGTCCGTGTCGCACATGGGCTTCACGCTGCTCGGCATGGCGGCCATGACGCCGACCGCAATCTCGGGCGCGGTGCTCAACCTCTTCACCCACGGCATCATCAGCCCGATGCTGTTCCTCATCGTGGGCGTGATCTACGACCGCGCCCACCACCGCGAGATCGAGGGCTTCGGCGGCCTGGCCCAGGCCCTGCCCGAGTACACGGCCATGATGGGCCTGGCCTTCTTCGCGTCGCTGGGCCTCCCCGGGCTGTGCGGGTTCATCTCCGAGTTCATGGTCTTCTCGGGGTCGTTCCCGGTCTACATGGTGTTCGTCATCATCTCGGCGACGAGCGTCATCATCACCGCCGCGTACTACCTGTGGGCCATCCACCGCATGTTCCTCGGGAAGCTGAACGAGAAGTACCGTGGCTTCCCCGACCTGAACTGGCGCGAGCGGCTCACGCTCTACCCGCTGGGCGCGATCGCCATCTTCCTGGGCTTCTACCCGCAGGCGATCCTGGGCTCGATCAACACGACGCTGCACGCCCTCGTCCAGACCGTCCGCCTGTAGGAGGACGGGACCGCCATGGAACAGCTCACACCCTTCATCGACAACAACCTCGCGAGCGCGGCCTGGTTCCGGCCCGAGCTGGTGCTCACCTTCGGGTCGATCGCCCTCTTCCTGCTCGACCTCGTCTGGCGGCGCGCCCCCGCGCGGCGCGGCCTGCTCACCGGGGCGGCCGTGGCGGCCATCGTGCTGGCGGGGATCTTCCTGTCCGCCCAGCCCGCGGACAGCACCTCGCTCTTCAACGGCATGATCGCCAGCGACGGGTTCGCCACCTTCTTCAAGTGGCTCTTCCTGGCGGCGGCCCTGCTGACGGTCCTCATCGTCGCGCAGGGCGAGGACTTCCCCTCGGTGCGGGTGGGCGAGTTCTACGCGCTGCTGCTCGCCATCGTGCTCGGCCTGTTCCTCATGGCGAGCGCCACCCATCTGCTCACCATCTACCTGGCCATCGAGCTGGTCTCGATGGTGAGCTACGTCCTGGCCGGCTTCCGGCGTCACGACCGCAAGGCGGCCGAGGCGGCGCTGAAGTACGTCATCTACGGCTCGGTCGCCTCGGGCGTCATGCTCTTCGGCATGAGCTACCTGTACGGCCTGCTGGGGACGGGCGACCTCCTCGCCTTCGGCCCACGCGTGGTGGCGCTGTCGGCCACCGGCGCCGCCGGCGCCGCGACCAAGCTGGCCCTGGTGGTGGCGGTGGTCTTCGTCAGCGCCGGCATCGGCTACAAGATCGCGAGCGTGCCGTGGCACATGTGGTGCCCCGACGTGTACGAGGGCGCGCCGACGCCCTTCACCGCCTTCCTCTCCGTCGGCCCCAAGGCGGCCGGGTTCGCGGTGGCGCTGCGGTTCTTCTACGGCGCCTTCGCCGGCCCGGCGGGCGCGGACGGCCTGGCGCAGTCGCTGGCCGGCATCCCCTGGCCGGCCATCGTCGGCGTGCTCTCCGCGGTCACCATGACCGTCGGCAACCTGACCGCCATCTCCCAGACCAACCTGAAGCGCCTGCTCGCCTACTCCTCCATCGCCCACGCCGGTTACACGCTCATGGGCGTGGCGGCGCTCTCCGCGATCGGCATGCAGGGCGTGATGATCTACATGCTGATCTACCTGGTGATGAACCTGGGGGCCTTCCTGGTCGTCATCGTGGTCGCGGAGGCCACCGGTTCGGAGTCGATCCTCGACTACCGCGGGCTGGCGCGCCGCCACCCGCTGGCGGCCGTGGCCTTCGCCATCTTCCTCTTCTCCCTGACCGGCCTCCCGCCCTTCGCCGGCTTCACCGGCAAGTGGTACCTCTTCTACGCCGTGATCGAGCGGGCGGCGGCGCCCGGCGGGTTCTGGTACGGGGCGCTCGCCGTGATCGGCGCTCTCAACACGGCGGTGTCGCTCTACTACTACGCGCGCGTCATCCGGGCGATGTTCCTCGACGCGCCGGAGAGCACGCGCCTCGTCGAGCCGAAGGTGGGGTACCAGGTCCTGCTGGGCGCGTTCTCCGCGGCCATCCTGGTCTTCGGCGTCTGGTGGGCCCCCATCATCGAGTGGTCGCAGCGCTCGCTCGCCATGCTGCGCGGCTAGGCACGGCCCCGGCGGCACCCGCGAGGCCCGGCACCGTCCGGGCCTCCGTCGTTTCTCGGACGCACGCGCGGGCCGGGCCGGGGCGCTCAGTCGCCGCGCCGCGCCTCGAGCCGCGCCAGCTCCTCCTCGGGCATGGTGGCCTGCCCGAGCCGGCGGTCGGGCGCGACCGCCTCGCCGTGGTAGTCGGAGCCCGCGGTCGGCACGAGATCGAGCGCCCGCGCGATGCGCAGGTACTTCTCGCGCACCGAGTCGTTGTGGTCGGGGTGGTACACCTCGACGCCAGCCAGGCCCCAGGCCCGCAGCCGCTCCAGATCGCCACGCTCGATCCTGCTCACGCCGGGGTGCGCCAGGGTGGCGCAGCCGCCGGCGCCCCTCACCAGCGCGATGGCCTCCTCCGGCAGGAGCCGATGACGCCCCACGTAGGCGGGCCGCCCCTCCCCCAGGAAGCGGTCGAAGGCCTCCTTCACGCTGGCCACCACGCCCCGCTCCATCAGGGCCCGCGCCACGTGCGGCCGCCCGAGCGTCTTGCCGCCGCTGAAGCGCTCGATCTCCTCGGGGAGCAGCGCCACGCCCAGCGCGGCCAGCTTCTGGACCATCTCGCCCATGCGCACGCGCCGCTGCTCGGACAGGAGGTCCTCGAACCGGCGCAGCGCGTCGCTGGCCGGGTCGACGAAGTGACCGAGGACGTGGACCTCGCGCCGGTCGAGCTGCACGGAGAGCTCGATCCCGGGCACGAACCGCATGCCGTGGCGCCGCGCCGCCTCCCCGGCCTCGGCCAGGGAGGCCACCGAGTCGTGGTCGGTCAGGGCCCACACCGAGACCCCGGCCGCCCGCGCGCGGCTCGCCACGTCCGCGGCCGCGTGCTGCCCGTCGGAGGCCAGGGAGTGCGAGTGGAGATCGATGAGCAAGCGGCCGCGCCCCGCCCTGAGGAACCTGTCGCCGGGCGGCCCTTTGCCTGTATCATGGATCGCAGCCACCGCGGCACGTCAGAGGTCGATGCATGCAGCACGTCCTTCGCATCTCCCGCAAGATCGACTACGGGCTGAGGGCCATGATCTACCTGGCCTCGATCCCGCCCGACGCGATCGTGCCCTTCCGCGAGATCGCGCGGCAGATGATGGTCCCCGAAGACTTCCTGGCCAAGATCCTGAAGACGCTCGTGGATCAGCGGCTGGTGCGCTCGACCCGCGGCCCGCACGGCGGGTACGCCCTGGCGCGCCCCGCCCACGACATCAGCTTCCTCGAGGTGATCGAGGCCGTCGAGGGCCCCATCGCCATCAACGTCTGCCTCGACGACGACCCCTGCAGCAAGGCCGCCGCGTGCACCATGGTGCACGTGTGGCGCAAGGGGCAGGAGCGGATGCTCGACGTGTACCGCGAGGCGAAGATCGGGGACCTGGCGCTCAAGCCCGGGCCGGGCGGCGAGGTGGGCTTCGTGCAGCTCCTCGGCCGCGAGCAGCCGGCGCGCTGACCGCGCCCGGCGTTGATTTCCCGGCCCCGCGCGGCTAACGTCCGCGCCCGCCATGGCCCCCGAGTCCCCGAGGCAGCTCCGCCGGCGATCCCAGCCCGTGGCGTTCGATCCCTCCGCCGCCGCGCTCCCCGGCTCGGGCGTCTTCGGCCTCCCGCACGGCGAGCCGGAGGCCGCCGTGATCCTGCTGCCGGTCCCGTTCGAGGCGACCACCTCCTACGGCGGCGGCGCCTCGCGCGGCCCCGCCGCCATCCTGGAGGCGAGCCGCCAGGTGGACCTCTACGACGTGGAGACCGGCCGCCCGTACGAGGCCGGCATCCACATGCTGCCGTCGCCGGAGCCGGTGGTGGCCCTCGACGCGGCGGCCCGGCCCGAGGCGGCGCGCGTCATCGCGGCCGGCGGGGTCCAGGAGGACGATCCGGCCCTGGTCCGCGCCGCCGCGCGCGTCGACGAGGCCTCGCGCCGCGTGGACGCCTGGGTGGAGGAGGAGGTGCGGCGGCTGCTCCGGAAGGGCAAGCGGGTGGGCGTCGTGGGCGGCGACCACGCGGTGGCCTTCGGGTCGATCGTGGCCCACGCCGCGGCCTTCCCCGGGATGGGGCTCCTCCACGTCGACGCCCACGCCGACCTGCGCCGCCGCTTCGAGGGCTTCGCCCGCAGCCACGCCTCCATCCTGCGGAACGTGATGGACGGGGTGGAGGGCGTCTCGCGCCTGATCCAGGTGGGCGTGCGCGACGTCTCGGACGAGGAGGTGGCCTACGTGGAGGCGTCGGGCGGGCGCGTCGTCACCCACCACGACCCCGTGCTGGCCGCGGCGCGCTTCGCGGGCGAGACGTGGGCGGCGCAGGTGCAGCGCATCGTCGAGCCGCTCCCGCGCGACGTGTACGTGACCTTCGACATCGACGGGCTCGACCCGACCCTCTGCCCGCACACCGGGACGCCGGTGCCCGGCGGCCTCTCCTTCCAGCAGGCGTGCGCGCTGCTGGCCGGCCTGGCCCGCAGCGGGCGCCGCATCGTCGGGTTCGACCTGGTCGAGGTGGCGCCCGGACCCGAGGGGAGCGACTGGGACGGCAACGTGGGCGCGCGCGTCCTCTACAAGCTGGTCGGCTGGCTGCTGCGCTCCTGGCGCGGCGCCTAGCGGCGCGCCGCCGTCCCGAGCGCGCTCCACTGCCGGGCGGCGCCGACGAGCTCGCTCCGCTCCGGATCGACCCGGAGCCCACCCAGCTGCACGGGGCGGTTCCACACCGCCAGCGCCGAGAGCGCGATCCAGAGCACGACCGCCGCCTGCAACCCGCCCATGAGCGCGCCCAGGGCCCGATCGGGCCCCGAGCCGGGCGCCCGTCGCAGCGGCGTGAGCGCGATCAGCAGACGCGCCGCGAGCGCGGCCACCGCCGTGCACCCGACGAAGGCCGCCAGCGCGCCGAGCGGGTGCGCGGCGAACGCGGGGACCTTCCCCTGGAGCAGGAGGGCCAGCCGCGGCCCGAGCGCGCGTGCGCCCACCCACCCGGCCGCCACCGCCGCCGCGTGCGCGAGCTGCGACAGCGCTCCCGCGAAGGCCCCCACCACCGCCGCCAGCACCAGGATCCCGAGGCAGAGCAGGTCGAGGTTCACGGGACCGATCACCGGATCTTGAACGGATCGGCCCGTGGGCGCGACTTCTCGATCGCCGCGAGCAGCGCCAGGAACCGCGCGTTGGACGGTTCGTAGACGAGCGCGGTCCTGATGCTGCGCTCGGCCACCTCCCAGCGCTGCGCCTCCACCTCCCGCAGCGCCGCGGCGTAGAGCTTCCGGCCGTTCGGCGTCAGGCCGAGCTGCTCCTCCCGCTTCCGCGCCTGCTCCTCCTTCACCGCCAGCTCGTCCGTCTCGCGGAAGCGGAGCTTCGCCGCCCTCTCCGGGCCCGTCACCTCGGCCCGGTACTTCCGGCGCTTCTCGTCGTCGCGCAGGACGGTGTAGGCCTCGGCCACCCGCCGGTGGACGCGGCCGATCAGCTCCCGGAGCTCCGGGGAGGGGAGCGCCGCGAAGCGATCGGGGTGGTAGGCGCGCGCCGCGCGGTGATAGGCGGCCCGGATCTCGACCGGACCGGCCTCGTAGGGGACCCCCAGCACCTGGAAGTAGTCGACCTGATCCAGGGACGCCGCACGCCGCTCGACCTCCATGATGAACTCGACGTCCAAGCGCCCTCCCCCCGGCTCAGGCCCGCGGCTGCCGGACCACGATGTCCGCGTCCGCGTGCTCCTCGATGGCCGCCTGCAGGTCGCGCTCGGAGAGCCCCGACGACAGGTGGATGGTGGTGGAGGCGCGCTGGCCCGACTCGAGGTCGGCCGCGGAGACGTTGACGATGCCGTTCGCGTCGATATCGAAGGTGACCTCGATCTGCACCTCGCCGCGGTTCGCCACCCGGAACCCGCTGAACTCGAACTCGCCCAGCAGCTCGCACCCCTCGACCCGGTTCGACTCCCCCTGGTAGACGCGGATCCGGACCCGCTCCTGCCCGTCGCGGCTGGTGGTGAAGGCCTTCGAGCGCTCGATGGGGATGGGCGTGTTCTTCTCGATGATGCGCTCGGTGTAGCCGCTCACGGTGCCGATCCGGAGCGCCAGCGGCGTCACGTCGAGCAGGTAGCTCGCCTGGCCGGACGCGGCGGCGTCGGCGTCCACCAGGGCCGCCGCCTGGATGCTGGCCCCCAGCGCGACCACCTGGTCGGGGTCGATGTCGGTGAGCGGCTCCTTCTGGAAGTAGTGCCGGACGCTGTTGCGGATGATGGGCAGCCGCGTCGGGCCGCCGACCAGGATCACGGCGTCGATGTCTCCGGCGGTGAGGCGCGCCGACTGGAGCGCCTCGTCGCAGACCTTGAAGGTGCGCTGCACCAGGTCCATCACCATCCGGTTGAAGTGGTCCGCGGCCAGCGTCTGGCGGAGGTCGAGCACGTCGCCCTCGGGCGTCTGGCAGATGCCCGGGACCTCGATGCTGGCGATCCCGTCCCGCCCCACGTCGATCTTGGCCTTCTCCCCCGCCTCCTTCAGCATCTGCAGGCAGAACTTGTTCTGGCGCAGGTCGAGATCGTGGCGCGCGAGGAAGTCGTCCGCCAGCCAGCCCATGATGCGGTCGTCGAAGTCGTCGCCGCCCAGGTAGGTGTCCCCCGCCGTCGAGAGCACCTCGAAGACGTCCTTGCCGATCTCGAGGATCGAGACGTCGAAGGTGCCGCCGCCCAGGTCGTAGACGCAGATCTTCTGCGTCAGCTCCTTGCCGAACCCGTACGCGAGCGCGGCGGCCGTGGGCTCGTTGATGATGCGGAGCACCTCCAGGCCGGCGATCCGGCCCGCGTCGCGCGTGGCCTGCCGCTGGTTGTCGTTGAAGTAGGCGGGGCAGGTGATCACCGCCTTGCGGACCTCGCGCCCGAGCGTCGCCTCCGCGATCCCGCGCATCTCCTTGAGCACGAGGGCGGAGATCTCCGGGATGGCGAAGACGCGCGCGCCCACCTTCACGCGGACGGAGTTGTTGGGGCCCTCGACGATCCCGTACGGCATCACCGCCTGGGCCTTCTTCACCTCGTCCGAGAAGTAGAAGCGGCCGATGAGGCGCTTGACGGAGTAGACCGTGTTCTCGGCGTTGGTGATGATGTTCTTCTTGGCGTCGTTCCCCACCAGCACGGTGCCGTCCGGCAGGAAGCTCACCACCGAGGCGTGGGTGTGCTCGCCCCACTCGTTCGGGAGCACCCGCGGGGCGCTCTCCAGCATGGCGGCGACGCAGCTGTAGCTCGTTCCGAGGTCGATGCCGACGGCGATGTCGTCGCTCATGGGCTCTTTTCTGCTGTCGTTCCGCCCCGGTTCGAGCAGGGGCCCGTCGCGCCTCACCCAGCGCCCTGGCCGCCGGGCGCACGATCCCTTCACAGGACGTCGGAGCGGCCCTCCCGTCCCGGCCCGGATGGTCCCGGGCGGCGCCGCCATTATAGAGTAGGAAGGCGTCGGTACAGCCAGGCGCCGGAAGGCTGGATGCCGATGGGTGCGCTGCTCGCCGTTCTGCAGAACGATCCCAACCTCCTGCGGTGCCAGCTTCGGCGCCTGGAGGCGTCGGTGGCGCTCTCCGAGCCCGGGCGCCTGCCCGACGCCTACGGGTTCGGGTACTACAAGGGGAACGACGTGCTGCTCGGGAAGCGCCCGAACGGCGCCCCCACCGCCCTGACGCCCACGCAGCTGGCCGGCAACGTGGACAGCGAGGCGCTCCTGCTCCACGCGCGCACCGCGACCGTCGGCGTGCCCAAGGACGAGAACACGCACCCGTTCCGGTGGCGGCGCTGGCTCTTCGCGCACGACGGGACGCTCGAGGGGTTCCGCGAGCTCCGCCCCCGCCTGCTCGAGGCCCTCCCCGACCACCTGCGCCGCAGCGTCGAGGGCGACACCGACTCGGAGCACGCCTTCATGCTCTTCCTCAAGCACATGCGCGAGACGGGCCACCTCGAGGATCCCGACGTCGAGGCGGCGTCCGTGGGGCGCGCCCTGGCGCTGGCGGTGCGCGACCTCGAGGCGTGGTCGCGCGAGGCGGGCGCCACGCGCCCCTCCACGCTCAACCTCGTGGCGACCAACGGGCGGTCGCTGGCGGCGGTGCGCCGGAACCGGCCGCTGCACTACGCCCTGCTGGAGGGGATCCTGCCCTGCCCGCGCGAGGGTCTGGGGGCGGGCACGCCCGAGAGCGATCCGCGGATCCGGCCGCACCGCCAGGTGAAGGCGGTCTGCTTCGCCACCCGCCTCCTCCAGCCCGCCGGCTTCCTGGAGGTCCCCGAGGCGAGCGTCGTCTCCGTCAGCCGCTCGCTCCAGGTCACCGTGTCGAGCCTGGCCAGCGCCTGACCTCCGGCGTGGTCCAGGGCCGCGGGACGACGATCGACTCCCAGGTCTCCAGCGCGAAGCGATCGGTCATCCCGCTCACGAAGTCGATCACGGCCCGCGCCGGGGTCTCGCCCGCCCGGGGCGCGACGCCCAGCTCGCGCTGCAGGCGCCCGGGATCGGCCGTCATCCAGGCGTGGAGCTCGCGCAGGATGCGCTGCGCCTTGCGGAACTCGTCGTTGACGACCGGGTTCTCGTAGACGCGCTGGTAGAGGAACTCCCGGAGGGCGATCAGGGCGCCGTGGATCTCGGGCGACATCTCGATGTGGCCGCCGCCGTCGAGGTCGGAGGCGCGGATGACGTCGCCGATGAGCGTGGCGAGCCGCTGCGCGTGGCGCGTGCCGAGCAAGCGGCGGACGTCGGCCGGGACGTCCTCCTCCCGCACCAGGCCGGCGCGGACGGCGTCGTCGAGATCGTGGTTCACGTAGGCGATGATGTCGGCCAGGCGGACCGTCTCGGCCTCCAGCGTGAGCGCCTTGGGGCCGCTCCCGCGCATCAGCACGTTCCCGCGCCCCTTGGAGTGGCGGAGGATGCCGTCCCGCACCTCGGGCGTGAGGTTGAGCCCACGCCCGTCCGCCTCCAGCACCTCCACCACCCGCAGCGACTGCTGCACGTGGTGGAAGCCGCCCTCGGCCACCTCGTTCAGGACGCGCTCGCCCGCGTGGCCGAAGGGCGTGTGGCCGAGGTCGTGCCCCATGCAGACCGCCTCGACCAGCATCTCGTTGAGCCGCAGCGCGCGGGCGATCGAGCGCGCCACCTGGGCCACCTCCAGCGTGTGCGTGAGCCGGTTGCGGTAGTGGTCCCCCCGCGGCGCCAGGAACACCTGCGTCTTTCCCTGCAGCCGCCGGAACGACTTGCAGTGGACGACGCGATCCCGGTCGCGCTGGAACGCCGGCCGCATGTCGTCCTCGGGCTCGGACCGCTCGCGCCCGCGGGACGCCGCCGAGCGCGCCGCGCGCGGGTGGAGGGTCCGGTCCTCCAGCTCCTCCAGCATGGCGCGGATGGTCTGCGGCATGGGTTCGGTTGTAGCCTCGGCGCCGCCCGGTGTCAGCCGTGGAGGCTCGCCTCGAGCACGGCGAGGAAGAGGTTGGAGAGCGCGTGCAGGAAGACGGGCGCCGCCAGGCCGCCGCTGCGCTCGCGCGCCCAGCCGAAGAGCAGGCCCGGGAGGAAGGTCGCGAGGCGCCAGGGCTGCGGCACGAGCAGGTGGCCCACCGCGAAGAGGGCCTGGGTGCTCACGAAACCGGCGCCGAGCCGCGCGCCCAGGACGCGGAGGCCACGGGCCGGGTCGGTCGCGGCCCAGGTGGTCTGCATCCACCCCCGGTAGAACAACTCCTCCGGGAGGGCCACCACCAGGAGCTGGACCAGGACGACGAGCGGGAGCCGCGGCGGGAGCCGGAAGACCGGCGACGCGGCGCCCGGAAGGGGCAGGAGCTGCCCGGCCAGCGCCGGCGGCAGGTGGTGGCGAAGGCGAGCGCCGGCCCAGATCGCCGCGAGGAGGGCGGGGAAGACCACCGCGCCGACCGCCAGCGCGAAGGCGAGACCCCGGCCCCAGGCGCGCCAGGTCTCGGGCGCGGTCGCACCCGACCAGGGCAGCCCGTAGTCGGTCCAGCGCTCCCCGTGCCCGTGGACGTGGCGCTCCGGCAGCAGGACGAAGAGCAGGGCGGCCACGCCCGCGAGGTTGCCGGCGAGGAGGCCGGTCGGCTCGACGGCCGCCAGCACCCTCGCCACCGCGAGCAACGCCAGGCAGGCGGCCCAGGTCCGGAGCAGCTCGCGGCGGGCACGCCGCGGCGCGGCGCGCGCCAGCAGGAGGCTCAGAGGTGGTCCCTCTCCTGCCCGCTCATGCCCCCGGGTTATAACCCGGTTCGCATGGACCGCGAACCTGCCGTCGCGGGCACCTTCTACCCGGCCAGCGCCGCGCGCCTGGCGCAGGACGTGGCCTCGCTGCTCGCGACCTCCGTGCTCCCCGATCCGAACGTCGGCCCCGCCGCGCCCGCGCCCGCGCCGGCGCGGGCGCTGGGCGTGCTCGCGCCGCACGCCGGCTACGTCTACTCGGGCGCGGTCGCCGGCGCGACCTACGCGCGCGTCCTGGTCCCGGAGCGCGCGCTCGTCCTCTGCCCCAACCACACCGGCCTGGGCGCGCGGGTCGCGCTCTGGCCCGGCGGCGCGTGGCGCACGCCGGTCGGCCGCGTCGCGATCGACGCCGCGCTCACGGAGGCGCTGGCTGGATGCCCGCAGGTGGAGGCGGACCGCGCGGCGCACCTCCAGGAGCACGCCATCGAGGTGCAGCTCCCCTTCCTCCACGCGCGCAACCCCGCCGTGCGCATCGCCGCCCTCTGCCTCGGCCCGCTCGGCGCCGAGGAGGCGGTGGAGCTGGGCCGGGCCGTGGCGCGCGTCCTGGCCAGGCTGCCGGCGCTCCTCGTCGCCTCGTCCGACATGAGCCACTACGTGCCCGCCGCCGTGGCGCGCCGCCTGGACCGGCGCGCGCTCGACCGGGTGGTGGCGCTCGATCCCGCCGGGCTGCACGAGCTCGTGCGCCGCGAGCGCATCTCGATGTGCGGCGTCGTCCCGGCGACGGTCATGCTCGCGGCGGCGCTCGCGCTCGGCGCCACCTCCGCCGAGCTGATCGGATACGCGACGAGCGGCGACGTCACGGGCGACGACGAGCGCGTGGTCGGGTACGCGGGGGCCGTCGTTCGCTGAGGTGCCCGGGCCGCCCACGCCCGCGCCGCCGCCAGGAAGCGACCGCTTTCATGCTAGGTTGCGCCCCGTCATGACCTCCAAGCCTCGCCTGCGGTTCGCCCCCTCCCCCACCGGCTACCTCCACATCGGAGGGGCGCGGACGGCCCTCTTCAACTGGCTCTGGGCGCGCCGCACCGGTGGGAGCTTCGTCCTCCGCATCGAGGACACCGACCGGGACCGCTCCACCCAGCAGGCGGTCGACGCCATCCTCGACGGGCTCCGCTGGCTGGGGCTCGACTGGGACGAGGGGCCCGGCGTGGGCGGGCCTCACGAGCCCTACTTCCAGACCCTGCGCCTCGACACCTACCGCCGCTACGCCGACCGGCTGGTCGCCGAGGGCAAGGCGTACGCCTGCTACTGCACGCGGGACGAGCTGGAGGTCCTCCGCAAGCAGGCGGAGGCGGAGAAGCGGCAGTTCCGCTACCCGGGCACCTGCCGGTCGAAGCCCCACGATCCCTCGCGGCGCCACGTGATCCGCTTCCGGGTGCCGGAGGAGGGCGCGACCACCTACCACGACCTCGTGAAGGGCGACATCACCACGCCCCACGACACGCTGCAGGACGAGGTGATCCTCCGCGGCGACGGCATGCCGCTCTACAACTTCGGCGCGCTCGTCGACGACCTGACCATGGGCATCACGCTGGTGGCTCGCGGCGACGACCACGTCAACAACACGGCGCGCCAGATCCTGATGTACCAGGCGCTGGGGGAGGAGCCGCCCGCCTTCGCGCACCTCCCCATGATCCTGGGCGCCGACAAGAGCCGCCTCTCGAAGCGCCACGGCGCCACCAGCGTCACCGCCTACCGCGACATGGGCTACCTGCCGGGCGCGGTGGTCAACTACCTGGCCCGGCTCGGCTGGTCGCACGGCGACGAGGAGATCTTCACCCTCGACGAGCTGATCCGGCACTTCGACTTCAAGGACGTGGGCGCCACGGCGGGCGTGTTCAACCCCGAGAAGATGCAGTGGGTGAACCACACCTGGATGCAGCGCATGGGCGTGGAGGAGCTGGCTCGTCACGCCCTCCCCCACTTCCGGGCCCGCGGCCTCCCGGCGGAGGACGACGCCAAGCTGCGCCACGTGGCGGCGGTGGCGCAGGCCCGGGCGAAGACCTTCGGCGACATGGTCGAGCAGTTCCGGTACTTCTACGCCCCCCCCGTCATGGATCCCAAGGCGCAGGCCAAGTTCCTGACCGCGGAGACGCGCCCGGTGCTCGAGGCGGTCCGGAGCGGGATCGCCGGGCTGCCCGGCCTGGAGACCGGACCGCTCGAGGCGCTCTTCCACCACGAGGCCGGGGCGCGCGGGCTCGGGATCGGGAAGGTGGCCCAGCCGGTGCGGGTGGCCCTGACGGGCGGGACCGCCTCCCCGGGCATCTACGACGTGGTGCAGATCCTGGGCCGCGAGGAGACGCTCCGCCGCCTCGACGAGGCCCTCCGGTCGTGCGCGGCGGGACGGCCATGACCACCGACCAGCGCCCGTCCAACTTCCTGGCCCAGATCGTCGAGGCCGACCAGGCGGCGGGGCGCAACGGCGGGCGCGTGGTCACCCGCTTCCCGCCGGAGCCCAACGGCTACCTCCACATCGGCCACGCCAAGTCGGTGCTCCTCAACTTCGGCCTGGCGCGCCACTTCGGCGGGCGCGCCCACCTCCGCTTCGACGACACGAACCCCACGGCGGAGGACACGGCCTACGTGGAGTCGATCCAGGAGGACGTCCGGTGGCTGGGGTGCGACTGGGGCCGCCACCTCTACTACGCCTCCGACTTCTTCGAGCGGATGTACGACTGCGCCGTGCGCCTCGTCCGCGAGGGGAAGGCCTACGTGGACAGCCAGCCGGTGGAGGCGGTCCGCGAGCAGCGCGGCAGCTTCGAGCGCCCGGGGCAGGAGAGCCCGCACCGCGGGCGATCGGTCGCCGAGAACCTCGACCTGCTCCACCGGATGCGCGCGGGGGCCTTCCCGGACGGCGCCTGCGTGCTGCGCGCGCGCATCGACATGGCGCACCCCAACGTGCTGATGCGCGACCCGCTCCTCTACCGGATCCGCCACGCGCGCCACCACCGCACCGGGGACGCCTGGTGCATCTACCCGATGTACGACTTCGCCCATCCGCTCGAGGACGCGTTCGAGGGCGTGACCCACTCCATCTGCACCCTGGAGTTCGAGTCGAACCGGGAGCTGTACGACTGGGTGCTCGACAGCCTCGGGCCGTGGGATCCGCGGCCGCGCCAGTACGAGTTCGCGCGGCTCGCGCTCGGCTACACGGTGCTCTCCAAGCGCAAGCTGCTCCAGCTCGTGAGCGAGCGGCGCGTCCGCGGCTGGGACGATCCGCGCATGCCGACGCTGGCCGGGCTGCGCCGGCGCGGCGTGACGCCCGAGGCGCTGCGGGAGTTCGCCGATCTCATCGGCGTCGCCAAGAACAACAGCGTGGTCGACATCGGGAAGCTCGAGTACGCCATCCGGAGCGATCTGGAGGCGCGCGCCCCCCGGGCCATGGCGGTGCTGCGGCCGCTGGAGGTGATCGTCGAGAGCTGGCCCGAGGATCGCGTCGAGGAGCTCGAGGTGCCCTGGTGGCCGGCCGAGCCGGCCCGGGGAGGGACGCGCCGCGTCCCGTTCGGACGCCGCCTGCTCGTCGAGCGCGACGACTTCTCGCTCGACCCGCCGGCGGGCTGGAAGCGCCTCGCGCCCGGCCGCGAGGTGCGCCTCGCCGGCGCCTACGTGATCCGGTGCGAGGAGGCGCTGCGCGACGCGCGGGGGGAGGTGCGGGCCCTGCGGTGCACCCACGACCCCGCCTCGCTGGCCGGCGGCCCGGCGCGGCGCGGCGCCGGCACGCTCCACTGGGTGCACGCCACCCGCTCCGTCCCGGCCGAGGTGCGGCTCTACGATCGGCTCTTCACCGTCGAGCAGCCCGACGCCACGGGCGACTTCCTCTCGGCGCTCAACCCCGACTCGCTCGTGGTGGCGGAGGGCGCCCGCGTGGAGCCGGCGCTGGGCCGCGCGGCGGCGGGCGAGCGCTACCAGTTCCTCCGCCAGGGCTACTTCTTCGTCGACCCGCTGGACGCGCGCCCGGGAGCGCCCGTCTTCAACCGCACCATCTCCCTCAAGGACACCTGGGGCGCGCGGAGCGCCGCCGCGAGCGGGGCGGGCCTCGCGCGTGGGCGCG
>JAJYHA010000094.1 GCA_021784995.1 Myxococcales bacterium | reverse complement strand
TTCGGACCCGAATCCTCCCAGGCCGTGCTCGAGCTGACGCACAACTGGGACACGCCGCGGTACGAGCTCGGCACCGGCTTCGGCCACGTCGCCGTCGAGGTCCCCGACGCCCACGCGGCCTGCGCCGAGATCCGGCGGCGCGGCGGGGTGGTGACCCGCGAGGCCGGGCCGATGAAGCACGGCACCACCGTCATCGCCTTCGCCCAGGACCCCGACGGCTACAAGATCGAGCTGATCCAGCGCTGACCGCGCGGCGGCGGAGCGGGCCCATGCATCGGGTGTTGCGCCGGCGGCGGGGACGCGGTTCCATGCGGCCCGACATGGCCCTCGCGCGCGCCGCGGTGCGGCGCCTCGCCATCGCCCTGCTCCTCGCCCTCGCCGCGGCGCCGCCAAGCGCCCGCGCCGACGCGCCGGTGCTCTCCCTCCCCCTGGGCGTCACCACGCCCGGCCCCATCCGGCAGCTCTTCCTCGACCCGATCCTGACCGACGCGCGCGCGGTGACGCGCCCGTCGCTGCAGCTCAGGCTCGAGAGCGCCAACAGCTGGAGCGTGCCGTCGGACCTGGTCCGCGGGACCGAGACCATGCACGTCCAGACCGACGCGCAGGCCGACGCGCTCGTGCTCTGGGCCGTGGTGCCCTGGTCGCTGGGCGGGGACGCGGGCGGGTGGCGCGGGCGCATCGCGACCACCATCGGGTGGCGGCTGACCGAGTTCTGGGGCGGGTTCGAGGACGGCGGCATCGAGGCGTGGCACAAGCTCATCGGCTCCACCAACTTCATGCGCGACCGCTACCCGCGCGACCACGTCCACGTGCAGTTCGCCGGCGACGGCGGGGCCGGGATCGACTTCGGCTCCTCGCGCCTGGCGTGGGGCGACCTGGTGCTGGGCACCCAGGCGCTGCTCTCCTCGGGAGGCACCTCCGGCGTCCGGGGCGCCGCGCCCGACGATCCGTCCTGGGGGATCGCGACGCGCCTCGACGTGAAGGTGCCGGTCGGCGCGCTCTCGCGGGCGGGAGGCTCGGGCGGCTGGGACACCGCCCTCTCGATGCTCGCGTCGGTCGAGCTCGCTCCCTGGCTGGTCGTCCACGGGCGGGCCACCGCCGCGCTCTTCTCCCCGCTCGACGCCGCCGTCCCCCTGCAGCCGCGGACCTTCCACGCCGCGGGCGAGGTCTCGGTGGTGCTGCTCGCCGGCTCGTGGGCCTTCGTGCTCGAGGACCGCCTGGTCTCGCCGCTCTTCGACGGCTCCGGCTGGGCGGTGGCCGACGGCGGCAGCGACGACTTCTACCTGGCCTCCCCGGCCGCGGCGCTCTTCCGGGCCCACAACCAGATCTCGGGAGGGATCCGGTACGGCCGGACGACGCTCTCGCTCTCCGAGGACTTCACGCCGGGAGCGAACCCGCGCGGCGTGGCGCACTGGTTCTACAACTCGAACGAGCCCGACGTGGTCCTGGCGCTGACCGTCGTGCTGCCGATGTGACGCGCCCGGCGCGCCTTCAGTAGATGCTCTCGCCGACCGGGACCAGGCGCATCGGCCCGTCCGGCGGCGGCGGGAGGCCGATGACGGCCCGCGCCCGCGGCGTGCGCCGGTCCGCGCCCGCGGCCAGGACCCGCTCGATGGCCGACGCGCTCGCCAGCACCGGACGCACGGGCAGGCCGGTCGCGAACGCCACCTCGTCCAGCAGATCCAGATCGCGAGGCCAGCGGGTGGCCACGACCAGCTGCGCGCCGGCCCGGCCGGAGCCGAGGCGGAGCGGCAGCACGCCGCGCGCGCGCGCCACCCGCAGCGGGAGCAGCTCCACCACGGCCGGATCGAGCATCAGGCGCCCGACGTCCACGTAGGCGACGCCGAGCCGGCGGGCGATGGCGCCCATCACCCTCTCCGCCGGAAGGAAGCCGAGCTCGGAGACGAGGTCGGCCAGGTCGCCGCCCCAGCGCTCGTGGTGAGCGATGGCCCTGTCGAGCTGCCATCCGGCGAGGAGGCCGCCCTCGACGAGCACCTATCTGAGTTCCTGATGTTGGGTCACGTGACACCTCCCTGGCCGAACCGCCTGCACAGCCAGGCCAGGTCATTGCCGAGGACGTGCCATCCGTAGAACGCTGCAATTTCAGCCGATACCACGGACGAGCGACACGAGAACCACAGGTCCTACAGGGTCTTCGCTGACCGGCAATTTTGACCGACCAGCACGGCGACCGCCAGCGGCCAGGTAATTCGCGACCCGTGGGTGAAGCGGATGTGCTCGGCCAGCCTCCCACGGCACGGCCGAGCAAGGCCCGCTGCTGATTCGCCAGGAGGGATCAGGCGCCCACGGGGATCCGCTCCGCCCGCCGCTCCGCCTCCCCGATCCGGCCCAGGGCTGCGCCCGCCCGCCCCTCCACCACGACGGAGGCCGCGGCCGCGCCGAGGCGCGCGGCGTCCACCGGGTGGGCCCCGCGCGCCAGCGCCAGGAAGAGCGCCGCCGAGAAGACGTCGCCCGCGCCCGTCGGATCGACGGCCCGGGTCGGGTAGACGCCGACGTGCACGGCCCTGCCGCGCAGCAGGATCTCGCAGCCCCGCGCCCCGCGCGTGAAGGCCACCACCGGGACGGCGGACGTGAGCCGGTCCAGCAGGTCACCCTGTCCCTCGAGGTCGTCCTCCCCCACCACCGCGGCGGCCACCCCCGCCAGCGCTCCGGCGTCCACCTCCCAGCGCGGCTGGAGGACGGTGCCGTCGGCCGCGCGCGCTCGCACCCACCCCTGCACCCCGATCCCCACCAGCCGCGCGCGGCTCCGCGCCAGCCAGCGCGCGAGGGCGATCTCCCCCAGCACCGGCGCGAGGTGCAGCAGGTCGGCGTGGAGCCACGGCTCCGGGACGCGCTCGACCGCGACCGGGACCGCCTCGGCCTCCACGCGCTGCCGCCGCCGCCCGCCCGCGTCGTACACGTTGGCCCAGGTGCTGGTGCGGGGGGAGGGCGCCACCTGGGCCTCGGCCCCCGCCAGCGCCTCGCGCGGGAAGTCGGCACCGGCCGCCGTCGCCACGCGCACCTCCGCGCCGAGCGCCCGGTGCGCGCCGGCGGCGTAGTAGGCGGCCCCGCCCGGCGCGTCGCCCTCCGCGTACCGGTCCAGGGTCACGTGCCCGGCCACGAGCACGCGCGTGCGCGCCGCCGCCGCCTTCACGGGAGCCCGAGGAGCGGTTGCCCGAAGGTGAACTCCACCCGGTGGCCGTCGGGGTCGCGCACCATCGCGACGTAGCCGATGTCGCCGCCCCCTTCGAGGGGCCCCTCGACCAGGATCCCGAGCTGCCGCGCCTCCCCGGCGAGGCGATCCACCTCCGCCCGCCCCTCGCACTGGAAGCCCAGGTGGTCGACGCGGAAGTCCACGGGCGCCTGGTAGAGCACGAGCACGAAGGGTGCGGGTCCATCTCCGCGGTGCGGCGGTCCCAGCCACACCGTGTGGCCGCGCGGACGCCCGTCTCGCACCACGTCGAGCGCGCAGAAGCGCCGGTAGAAGGCGATGGAGCGGTCGAGGTCGGCGACCTTGAGCACCACGTGCGTCCAGCGAGGCGCCATGGCCGCAGTATGGCCCGTGAGAGGCCGCTCGCCCAGGAAGCAGGATCGCCCAGGAGGGGTGGCGCCGCGCCGTGGAGACGGCGCGGCGCCGTCACCGTCACAAGTGATAGGCGAGCATGA
>JAJYHA010000082.1 GCA_021784995.1 Myxococcales bacterium | reverse complement strand
ACCGGGGCGCTCGCCGGGCCGCTCCAGGCGGAAGGTGCCGTCCGGCTCGCGCAGCACGCGCGGCGAGGGCAGGAACGGCAGGAGCTTCTCCCCGACGGCCACGGGCCCCGCGCCCGGGCCGCCGCCGCCGTGCGGCGTGGCGAACGTCTTGTGCGTGTTGAAGTGCATCACGTCGAAGCCGGCCTGCCCCGGGCGGAAGCGCCCGAGGATGGCGTTCATGTTCGCCCCGTCCATGTAGGCCAGGGCCCCCGCCGCGTGCACCGCCTCGAGGATCTCCACCACCTGGTCCTCGAAGAGGCCCAGCGTGGACGGGTTGGTCAGCATGAGCGCCGCCGTGCGCGGCCCCAGGGCGGCGCGGAGGGCGGCCAGGTCCACCCCGCCCCGCGCGTCCGAGGGGACGGTGACGGTGCGGTAGCCGGCCATCGACGCCGTGGCCGGGTTGGTGCCGTGGGACGAGTCCGGCACGATGATCTCGCTGCGCTCGGTGTCCCCCCGGCTGCGGTGCCAGGCGCGCACCATCAGGATGCCGGTCAGCTCGCCCTGCGCGCCCGCGGCGGGCTGCAGGGTGACGCCCCGCATCCCCGAGATCTCGCACAGCCACTGCTCGAGTTCCCAGAGGAGCTGCAGGGTCCCCTGCGCCGCGGCGTCCGGGGTCAGCGGGTGGAGGTCTGCGAAGCCGGGCAGGCGCACCGCCCACTCACCCAGCTTGGGGTTCCACTTCATGGTGCAGGACCCCAGCGGGTAGAAGCCGGAGTCGACCGCGTAGTTCAGGTGGGACAGGTTGACGAAGTGCCGCACCGCCTGCGGCTCGTCGAGCTCCGGGAGTGCCGGGCCCGCGGATCGCAGCTGCCCGGCGGGGATGCCGGCCAGGGCATCGGCCGGGGGATGCGGGATGCGGGCGGTGCCCCGCCCGGGCCGCGAGAGCTCGTCGAGGGTGGGCTGCAGGACGGGCCCGACGGCCGGGCGCAGCGCGTGCGCACGGGGCTCGCCGGTCGGTGTCACGGGCTGCTCGCTCATGCCGCCACTCCTGCCGTCACCTCGGCCAGCGCCGCGGCGAACGCCGCGATCTCGTCGGAACGCGTCACCTCGGTGGCGCACACGAGCAGCGCGTCGCGCAGGACCGGGTCGTCGGGGAACCAGTCCGCCAGCGGAAGCCCGGCCAGGACCCCCCGGTCGAGCAGCGCGGCGTGCACGCGCCGGGCATCGGGGACGCGGACCGCGAACTCGTTCAGGTACGGGCCGGCGTGGATCCGCGGCGCCCCCGCCGCGGCCAGGGCGTGCTCGAGCTCGCGGGCCCGGGCGGCGCCCAGGGCGGCCACGTCACGCAGGCCGTGGGGGCCGATGGTCGCCAGGTAGACCGTGGCGGCCAGCGCACAGAGCGCCTGGTTGGTGCAGATGTTGCTGGCGGCGCGCTCGCGTCGGATGTCCTGCTCGCGCGCGCGCAGCGTCATCACGAAGGCCCGCCGCCCGTCCGCGTCGGTGGTGCGCCCCACCAGGCGCCCCGGCACCTGGCGGGTGAGCGCGCTGGTGGCGGCGAGGATCCCGAGGTAGGGGCCGCCGTAGGCCAGGGGCAGCCCCAGCGGCTGGCCCTCCCCCGCCGCGATGTCCGCGCCGTACGAGCCCGGCGGCGCGAGCACCGCCAGGGAGACCGGCTCCACGACCGCCACGAAGAGGGCGCCCGCGGCATGGGCCAGCCGCGACGCCTCCGCCATCGGCTCCAGGATCCCCAGCACGTTCGGCTGGGCGAGGAGCACCCCGGCCACCGGGCGGTCGGCCTCGCCGAGCGCATGCTCGAGCGCTGCCAGGTCGGTGGTCCCGTCCGGGGCCAGGGGGACGGTCTCGAGCGCGAACCGCCCGCCGTCGAGGTACGTGCGCAGCGTGGCCACGTACTGCGGATGGAGCGCGGCGCTCACCAGGACCCGCGCGCGGCCGGTGGCCCGGAGCGCCATCAGGGCCGCCTCGGCGGTGGCGGTCGCCCCGTCGTAGTGCGAGGCGCTCACCACGTCGAGCGCGGTCAGCTCGGCGATCAGCGACTGGTACTCGTAGATCGTCTGGAGGGTCCCCTGGCTGATCTCCGGCTGGTAGGGGGTGTAGGCGGTGGCGAACTCGCCCCGCGCGACCATCTGGTCCACCGCCGCCGGCACGTAATGGCGGTAGACGCCGGCACCCAGGAAGCTCGCCAGGTCCACCCGGTTGCGGGAGGCGAGGCCGCGCAGGCGCTCCGCCAGCTCGAGCTCGGGCTCCGGGCCGGGCAGGTCGAGGCCGTGGGCGCGCACCGCCGCCGGGATGTCGTCGAAGAGCGCGTCGGCGGACGGGAGGCCGAGGGCGGCGAGCATGCGCTCCCGGTCGGCCGGCGTGTGCGGCCCGTAGGGCATGGCGTCAGGCTCCGATCAGCGCGCGGTAGGCGGCGGCGTCCTTGAGCTCGGTGGTCGCGCCCTCGTCGGCGATCCGGATGCGCATGATCCAGCCCTGGCCGTAGGGGTCGCTGTCGATCAGCTCGGGGTGCGCGTTGAGCTCGCCGTTCACCTCGAGGACCTGGCCCGGGACCGGCGAGAAGAGATCGCTCACCGCCTTGACCGATTCGACCACCCCGAACGCCTCGGCGCGCTCGAGCGTGCGACCGGTCTGCGGAAGCTCCACGAAGACGACGTCGCCGAGCTGCTCGGCGGCAAAGGCGGTGATCCCGACCACGCCGGTCTCGCCCTCCACCCGCAGCCACTCGTGATCGTCGGTGTAGAGGAGACCCTCCCTCACGTCCACGTCCATCTCCCTGTAGGCACTGCCTGCTGGTCCGACCCGTCAGGCGGGGCGGTGGTAGAAGGGAAGCGGCACGACCTCGGCGGGCACGCGCGCCTCCCGGATGGCGATCTCGAGCATCGTACCGGCCTCGGCGGCGTCCGGGGGCACGTACCCCATCGCGATCGGCTCGCCCAGGGTCGGCGACTGGGTGCCGCTGGTGACGGACCCGACCGCCTCGGTGCCGTCCGCGCGGAAGACTGGGTACCCGTGCCGGGCGATCCCCCGGCCGCGCACCACGAGGCCCACCAGCGCCTTCGCCCTCCCGTGTTCCTGCGCCGCGGCGAGCGCTGCGCGTCCCACGAAGTCGCCCGGCTTCGCGAGCTTGACCACCCGCCCGAGCCCCGCGTCGAAGGGGGTGGTGTCGCGCCCGAGCTCGTTGCCGTAGAGGGGCATGCCCGCCTCCAGGCGCAACGTGTCGCGCGCGCCCAGGCCGGCCGGGATCACACCCTCGGGGGCGCCGGCGGCGAGGAGGGAGTCGAAGACCGGGATGCCCGCCTCCCAGTCCACGAAGCACTCGAAGCCGTCCTCGCCGGTGTACCCGGTGCGGGCCACCAGGGCCGGGATCCCGGCCACATGCCCCTCGGCGATGGCGTAGTAGCGCAGGGCACCCAGGTCCACGTCGGTCAGCGGGGTCAGCACGGCGACCGCGCGGGGACCCTGGATGGCCACCAGCGAGGTGCGCAGGGAGGCGTCGTCGAGAGCGGCGTCGAAGCCTGCCAGGCGCGCCCGCAGCTCGTCGGCCACCACCGCGGCGTTGCCGGCGTTCGCCACCACCAGGAAGTGATCGGGCGCCAGGCGGTAGACGATGAGATCGTCGATAACCCCGCCGTCGGGTGTGCAGATCATGGAGTAGTGCGCGCGGCCGATGGCGAGTGCCGGCGGGTC
>JAJYHA010000362.1 GCA_021784995.1 Myxococcales bacterium | reverse complement strand
CTGCTCCTCACTCCGGTGCCCGTGAACGGGAACACCGCGGTGGAGCTGGCCGCGCTCGGCCTGGGCCTCGCGCTGCTCGCGCCGGCGGGGCCCTCGCGGCTCCGCCGGGGCGCCGGCCAGGCGGTCGTCGGCGCGGCCGCGGCGCTGGCGCTGATGACGCTGCTCGAGCACGCCTTCAGCCACTCGCTGGGGGTGGCGGGCCTCCTCTTCCCCGACCCCTACCTCTTCGGCGCCGGCGCGTCGGCGCGCACCTCGATCGGCAGCGCCGTCGCCGTGGTGCTGCTGGCCGGCGCGCTGCTCACGCTCGACAGCGAGACCTCGGGCGGGCACCACCCGGCCTGGGCCCTCGCGCTCGCGGGCGCCCTGGTGCCGCTGCAGGCGATCGTGGCCTGGCTGTACGGGGTCCAGTCGATGGAGGGGCAGAGCCCGCTCACCCACGTCTCCCTGCCGGCCGGCGTCGCCTACGCGCTCGTCTGCACCGGCGCGCTGCTCGCGCGCGCGCAGCACGGGTTCGTGAGCGTGGTCGCCTCGGGCGGCAGCGCCGGCTTCACCGCCCGGCGGCTCCTCGTCGCCATCGTGCTGCTCCCGGTGATCCTGGGGTGGCTCTTCGTGGTGGGCGGGCTGCGGGCCGCGCAGTACGAGGCCATGGTGGGGGTGTCGCTGGTGGTCGTCTCCGCCATCGTCACCGGCGTGACCGTGGTGTGGCTCACCGCGCGGGAGATCCAGCGCACCGACGACGGCCGCACGGCGGTGGAGGAGGCGCTGCGCGCCGAGCGCGAGTGGTTCCGGACCACGATCGCGTCGATCGGCGACGCGGTGGTGGCGACCGACCGCGCCGGGCGCGTCATCAACGTGAACGCCGTGGCCGAGGCGGCGACCGGCTTCAGCGCCCGCGAGGTGCTCGGGATGCCGCTCGACGCCGTCTTCCGCGCCCACGGCGCCGATCCGGCCGCGCCCCTGGAGAGCCCCCTCGAGCGCGTGCTGCGGGAGGGGCGCGTGGCCGAGCTGCCGCGCGACACGGTGCTGGTGGCGCGGGACGGCAGCGAGTTCCCGGTCGAGGGGAGCGCGGCGCCGATCCGGGACGAGCGCGGGCCGCCGCGGGGCGTGGTGCTGGTCTTCCGCGACATCCGGGAGCGCCGGCGGGTGGAGGAGGAGCGGGCCAACCTGCTCGCGAGCGAGCAGGAGGCGCGCGCGGAGGCGGAGCAGGCCAGCCGCGCCAAGGACGAGTTCATCGCCACGCTCTCGCACGAGCTGCGAACGCCGCTCAACTCCGTCCTGGGCTGGGCGCGGCTCCTGCGCACCGGCAAGCTGGACGCGCCCGGGCTGGCCCGCGCGGTCCAGGCCATCGAGCGGGGCGCCACCACCCAGGCGCAGATCGTGGACGACCTGCTCGACATGGCCCGCATCGTGCGCGGGCAGCTCCGCCTCGACGTGCGCCCGGTGGAGCTGACGCCGGTGGTGGAGGCCGCCATCGACACCGTGCGCCCCGCCGCGGCGGGGCGCGACATCCAGATCAGCGCCGTGCTCGAGCCGCGCCTGCCGCCCGTGTACGGCGACCCTGGGCGGCTGCAGCAGATCGCGTGGAACCTCCTCACCAACGCCATCAAGTTCACGCCGCCCGGCGGGCGCGTCGACGTCTCGCTGGCGCGGCGCGGGGACGCGGTGGAGCTGGTGGTGAAGGACACGGGCGCCGGCATCGCGCCCGAGTTCGTGCCCCACCTCTTCGAGCGCTTCCGGCAGGCCGACTCCTCCACCACCCGCGCGCACGGCGGGCTCGGGCTGGGCCTGGCCATCGTCCGCCACCTGGTGGAGGGGCACGGCGGGACGGTCTCGGCGGAGAGCGACGGCCCGGGTCTGGGCTCGACGTTCCGCGTCTCGCTCCCGGTCCAGGCGCGGGCACGCGCCCGCGAGGCGAGCCCGCTGCGGCCCGCGGCGCGCGGGGTGGCCGGTGCGTCGCCGCCGGCCGCGCTGAAGGACGTGCGCGTGCTGGTGGTCGACGACGACCACGACACGCTCGACGTGGTCCGGGAGCTGCTGGAGGTGGCCGGCGCCGAGGTGTTCCCGGCCTCGTCGGCCGACGAGGCGCTGGCCACGCTCGCCCGCGCTCCCGCGCCCGACGTGCTCCTGTCCGACATCGGCATGCCGGGCAAGGACGGGTACGAGCTGATCCGCTCGGTCCGGGCGCTGGAGCCGGAGCGGGGCGGGGCCATCCCGGCCGCCGCGCTGACCGCCTTCGCGAACGCCGACCACCGGCAGCGCGCCCTGGAGGCCGGGTACCAGCTCTACCTGGCGAAGCCCATCGAGCCGGGCGAGCTGACCGCCGCCGTGGCCCGGCTCGCACGCGGGAGCTGACGGGGCGCGCGGGAGCGGTCCGGAGCGGCGGTCGGGGGGCGGCCTTGTGCTATCGTCCGCGCGCCCATGCCGTTCTCGGAGATCACCGGGCAGGACCGCGCCCTCGGGGCGCTGCGCACGGCGCTCTCGCGCGGCACGCTCCACCACGCCTACCTCTTCGGCGGCCCCGAGGGGGTGGGGAAGGCGACCGCCGCGCGCCTGCTGGCGCAGGGGGCCAACTGCGCCGCCACGCCCGGCGGCGACCCGTGCGGTGCGTGCGGCCCGTGCCGGAAGATCGCGCGCGGCGTCCACCCCGACGTGATCGTGCTGGAGCCGGAGCGGGTGATGGCCAAGGCGGGGCGCTGGGAGCCCCGGGGCGGGCGCGCGCCTTCGGCCGACATCGTGGTGGACCAGGTGCGGGACCTCGTCGATCACCGGCTGGCCATGAAGCGGCTGGAGGGGCGGCGCCGTTTCGTCCTCCTCGATCCGGCCGACGCCATGAACCACCAGGCGCAGAACGCGCTCCTCAAGACGCTCGAGGAGCCCCCCGACGACACCACGCTGGTGCTCGTGTCGGCGAGCCCCGACGCGCTCCTGCCGACCATCCGCTCCCGGTGCGCCCGCGTCGCCTTCGCGGCCCTCCCCGAGGCGACGCTGGTGGAGGCGCTGGTGGCGCGCGGCACGGCGCCGGACGAGGCGCGGCGCGCGGCGGCGCTGGCGGGCGGATCGCTGCGCCGCGCGCTGGACGCCGACGCCGAGGCCCTGGCGGACCGGGAGGAGGCGGTGGCGGCCGCGGCCGGGCTCGATCCGGACGACGCCTCCACCTGGATCGCCTTCGCCCGCGAGCAGGGAGAGGACCGCGAGGGGGCGCGCGCCACCTGCGAGCTGCTCGTCCTGTGGCTCCGCGACGTGCTGGCCCTCCAGGTCGCGGGGGAGGGGGCGCAGCTGGCGCTGGCCGACCTGGCGGTTCACGCGCGCGCGGCGGCCGCGCTGCTGACGCCGGAGGTGGTGCTGGACCGCATCGCGCACGCCCGGGCGGCGGCCGCGGCGCTCGACCGGAACGCCGCCGCCGCGCTGGCGCTGGAGCGCATGCTGATCGGGTGGTTCGATGGCCGGCGCGGGTAGGGGCCGTGGGCCGAGGCGGGCGGAGGGCGCCACGCTCGAGGGGTGCCTCCAGGAGGCGCGCGCCGGCGCGCCGGCGCCGGTCTACCTGTTCGACGGCGATCCCTTCCTCGCGGGCCGCGCCGCGCAGGAGCTGGCCGCCGCCCTGGTGCCCGAGGCGCAGCGCGCGCTGAACGTGGCGGAGCTCGACGCCGCGGCCTCGGCGGCCGAGGTGGCGGCCGAGCTGCGCACGCGCGGCCTCTTCG
>JAJYHA010000450.1 GCA_021784995.1 Myxococcales bacterium | reverse complement strand
TTCCGATCTTCGAGACCAACAAGGTCATCGGCAAGACCTTCACGGTCCCGCAGCTGATGAGCGAGATGGGCTACGACGCCGTCTTCCTCGGCGTCGGCGCCGGCGCCCCGGCCTTCCTCGGCATCCCGGGCGAGAATGCCGGCCAGGTGTACAGCGCCAACGAGTTCCTCACCCGCGTCAACCTGATGGGCGGCGACAAGTTCCCGTTCCTGGACACGCCCATCCGCATCGGGAAGAGCGTGGTGGTCATCGGGGCCGGCAACACCGCCATGGACTGCCTGCGCGTCGCGAAGCGGCTCGGGGCGCCCACCGTGCGCTGCGTCTACCGCCGCACCGAGGCCGAGGCGCCGGCGCGCGTCGAGGAGATCCGGCACGCCAAGGAGGAGGGCATCGAGTTCTTCTTCCTGCACGGGCCGGTGGCGATCTCCGCGGACGCCGACGGCAACGTGACCGGCATGAAGGTGGAGCGCATGGTGCTCGGCGAGCCCGACGAGAAGGGTCGCCGCAAGCCGGTGCCCACGGGCGAGTTCCTGCAGCTCGAGTGCGACACCGTGATCTCGGCGCTGGGGACCAAGGCGAACCCCGTCGTCACGGAGTCCACGCCGGGCCTGGCCCTCAACAAGTGGGGCAACATCGCGGCCGACGACGGCAAGCTCGACTCCACGCAGGCCACCAACCTCACCGGCGTCTTCGCCGGGGGCGACATCGTGACCGGCGGCGCCACCGTCATCCTGGCCATGGGCGCCGGCCGCCGCGCCGCCCGGTCGATCGCGACCTGGCTGCAGGGCGGCAAGGCCCGGTGGCCCGTCACCAAGGAGGAGGTGGCCGCCTTCCGGCCGCAGCAGCCGCTCGGCGCCGCCGCCCCGGCGGCGGGCGCGACCGTCGTGCCCGGCGGCCACGAGGTGCCCGTGAGCCAGCGCAGCTGCCCGAAGTGCCACCGTCCCATCGAGGGCGACGAGGAGTACATCTGCTGCGCCACCGCCCAGCTCTCGTGGCGGTGCGACGCCTGCGGCAAGGTGAGCGAGGGCTTCGCCTTCCCGTACGGGCTCTGCCCCGCCTGCGGCGCGGGCAAGCTCGAGGTGGTCGACCCGCGGCAGTTCGAGGCCGCGGCGGCGCTGCAGGCCATCCGGACGGCGTTCGAGATCGAGCTGGGCGGGATGGCCTTCTACACGCACGCGGCGCGCGAGACCTCGGACCCGGTGCTGAGGGACCTCTTCGGCCGCTTCGCCGGCATGGAGAAGGAGCACATGGCGACGCTCTCCCGGCGGTACCACGCCGAGGTCCCGGAGCCCTCGCCCGACTTCAAGATCGAGCGCGCCGCCGTCTACGCCGGGATCCCGAACCGCCCGGAGGATCCGGTGAACCTCTTCCGGATCGCCATCGCCTTCGAGCAGCGCGCGGTCGACTTCTTCACCCAGCGCGGCACGGCGACCCCCGCGGGCTCGGTGGAGCGCGAGCTCTACCGGGAGCTGGCGGCGGAGGAGCGGGAGCACGTGACGCTCCTCACCACCGAGCTGGAGCGCTACCGCGCCGGCAAGCCGGGCCTGCTCTAGCCGACCTCCCGCCTCGCGCGGCGCGGGCTCCCTCCCCGGGACCCGCGCCGTGTCGTTTCCGGCGCGTGACACCGCGGCCCGGGTTACGTTGTCGCGCCATGATCCCGGTCGCGTCCCGCCACAGCAGGAGGAACGGCTCATGTCGCCTCGAACCACCGTCCGCGCCGCCGCGGTGCTCGCCATGATCCTCGCCAGCGGGCCGGCGCTCTCCCGGGAGCGCTCGGAGATCCCCGACGCCTACCGGTGGAACCTGGCCGACCTCTACCCCTCGCGCGCCGCCTGGGACCAGG
This sequence comes from Myxococcales bacterium, assembly GCA_021784995.1. The sequence continues at coordinate 1,858 of JAJYHA010000450.1, read as the reverse complement.
CCCGGGCGGCGCTCCAGCGGCGCATCCCGGAGCTGGCCCGTCACCGCGGCCACCTGGGGGAGTCGGCCGCGGCGCTGCGCGAGGCGCTGGACGCCATGTTCGGGATCGATCGCGACCTGCAGCGGCTCGCGGTGTACGCCCACGCGCTCTCGGACGAGGACACCCGCGCCGCCGGGCCGCGCGCGCTCCGGCAGGCGGCCGATCAGCTCGCGGTCGAGCTCGACACCGCGTCGTCGTTCGTCCGCCCCGAGCTGCTGGCGCTCGATCCGGCGCGCGTCCGCGGGTTCCTGGCCCAGGACCCCGGCCTCGCGCCCTACCGCTTCTTCGTCGAGGACGTCCTGCGCTGGAAGCCGCACACGCTGGGTGGGCCGGAGGAGCGGATCGTCGCCGAGGCGGGGGCCCTGACCGACGCCGGCGACAGCGCCTACGGCGTCCTGAAGGACGCCGACCTGCCCTACCCCACCGTGAAGCTCTCGACGGGCCAGGCGGTCCGCATGGACGCCGCGGCCTTCACGCTCCACCGCGCCTCGACGGTGCGGCAGGACCGCGACGCCGCCTTCCAGGCCTTCCTGGGGGCGATGCACGACTTCCGCGCCACCTTCGGGACCACGCTCTACGCCACCGTGCGGGCGCACCTCTTCACCACCCACGTCCGCGGCTTCGACTCGCCCCTGGAGGCCGCGCTCTTCCGCGGCAACATCCCGACCTCCGTCTACACGCGCCTGGTGAGCGACGTCCGGCGCAGCCTGCCGGCGTTCCACCGGTACCTCGCCCTGCGGAGGCGGATGCTCGGGGTCGACGTGCTGCGCTACGAGGACCTCTACGTCCCCATGGTGGCCAAGGTGGACATGACCTTCGCGCCGGACGAGGCGCGCGCCGTCACCCTCGAGGCGGTTGCCCCGCTCGGCCCCGCCTACGTGGCGGCGCTGCGAAAGGGGTTCGAGAGCCGCTGGACCGACTACCTGCCCTCCACCGGCAAGCGCTCCGGCGCCTACTCCACCGGCGTCTACGGCGTCCACCCGTACCAGCTGCTCAACTTCATGGGCAAGTACGACGACCTGTCGACGCTGGCGCACGAGTCGGGCCACTCCATGCACACCTGGCTCGCCTCGGGGGCGCAGCCCTACGCCACCGCCGACTACCCCATCTTCGTGGCGGAGGTGGCCTCCACCCTCAACGAGAACCTGCTGCTGCACGAGATGCTGGGCCGCGCGCGGGACGACGCCACCCGCCTCTTCCTGCTCGGGTCGTACCTCGACCACATCAAGGGCACGCTCTTCCGCCAGGTGCAGTTCGCCGAGTTCGAGCTCGCCGCCCACGAGATGGCGCAGCGCGGGGAGACGCTGACCGGCGACAACCTGTCGGAGCTCTACCTCCGCCTCACCCGGGAGTACTACGGCCACGACCGCGGCGTCTGCCGCGTGGACGAGCGCATCGCGTCCGAGTGGGCGAGCGTCCCGCACTTCTACATGAACTTCTACGTGTACCAGTACGCGACCAGCTTCGTGGCCTCCACGGCGCTCGCCAAGGCGATCCGCGAGGAGGCGGCGGCGCACCGCGGCACGGCGCACCGGGACGCCTACCTCGACATGCTGCGCGCCGGCGGATCGAGGTACCCCATCGACCTGCTGCGCGCGGCCGGAGTGGACATGACGACCTCCGCCCCCTTCGACGCCACCATCGCCGAGATGAACGCCATCATGGACGAGATGGAGCACATCCTGGCCCGCCAGGGGAGCGCGGGAACGGCGCGGTGACGCCGGCGCAGGCCCGCGACTTCATCCGGCAGCGCACGGCGCCAGCGGCGGTGCCGCTGGCGCCGGAGCTGACGCTCTACCAGGCGACGGAGCTGACGCCC
>JAJYHA010000208.1 GCA_021784995.1 Myxococcales bacterium | reverse complement strand
GGGACCCGGGGCGGTGGCTCCAGGCCCAGGCGCCGGCGGTCGAGCCCCCGGCGAGCGCCAACAGCGCCAGCGCCGGGAGGACGCGGGCGGCGAGCGGCGGGCGGCGGCGGTCGTCGTCGGCGAGCCGTTCCATCGGCGCGGCAACCTAGCACGCGCGGCGCGGGGGCAGAAGCGGGCCGGGGCCTCCCCGGACCCGGGCCCGGGGCGACCCGCCCGGGCGCCGGGCGGGCGCTCCCCGGGAAATCGTCGTCCGCCGCGCCGCGGGGCTTGGCAGCGGGCCCGTCATCGAGTAGGTTGCGCCTCCCCGCGACGTTTCCGGGGTGGTCCGAGCCGGGTGGACGGAGCTGGCTTGACACCGGAAGGCGCATCCGTATAATTCGCCGCCCTGAATCCCGGGTGGTCTACAGAGGCCCACGGCGGTGCGGTGGGCGTTCTCGCTGAGGAAAGAGCTCGTTCGATGCCGACGATCAGTCAGCTCGTGCGCCAGGGGCGCGAGAAGCTCGCGGTCAAGAAGAAGGCCCCGGCCCTCCGGGAGTCGCCGCAGAAGCGCGGCGTCTGCACGCGCGTCTACACCACCACGCCGAAGAAGCCGAACTCGGCCCTCCGGAAGGTCGCCCGCGTCCGCCTCACCAACGGCTTCGAGGTGACGAGCTACATCCCCGGCGTCGGACACAACCTCCAGGAGCACTCGGTGGTGCTCATCCGCGGCGGCCGCGTCAAGGACCTCCCGGGCGTCCGCTACCACATCGTCCGGGGCACCCTCGACGCGGTCGGCGTCCAGGGCCGCAAGCAGAGCCGCTCCAAGTACGGCGCCAAGCGCCCCAGCTAGCCAAAGGTCAGGTTCTTCGATGCCTCGTCGTCGCGAAGTCGAGAAGCGGAAGATCCTGCCGGATCCGAAGTTCCAGGACCGGCTGGTCGCCAAGTTCATCAACGACCTCATGCGCCGCGGCAAGAAGTCCACCGCCGAGCAGATCATCTACGGCGCGTTCACCCAGGTCGAGGCGAAGCTCAAGGACGACCCGCTCAAGGTCTTCAAGAAGGCGCTCGACAACGTGAAGCCGGTGGTCGAGGTCAAGAGCCGCCGGGTCGGCGGCGCGACCTACCAGGTCCCGGTGGAGGTCCGCCAGGATCGCCGCGTCGCCCTGGCGATGCGCTGGCTCATCGAGTACTCTCGCGCCCGCGGCGAGAAGACGATGACCGAGAAGCTCGCCGGCGAGATCATGGACGCCGCCAGCAACCGCGGCAACGCCGTCAAGAAGCGCGAGGACACGCACAAGATGGCCGAGGCCAACAAGGCCTTCGCCCATTACCGGTGGTGAGGATCCAGGAGAGGTTCCGAGGAGAGCGGCCGGCGAGGCCGGCACGGTTCGAGTAGAACCCGCTCCGCTCTTTGACAGCTCGGTCAGGTCGCGAGCGCCGCCCACGGGGCGAGCTCGCCTGCGCACGCACGAAGGTCAGGACGAGAAGACATGCCCCGCACCCATCCACTCGAGCGCTACCGCAACATCGGCATCATGGCGCACATCGATGCCGGCAAGACCACGACCACCGAGCGGATCCTCTTCTACACCGGCGTCACCCACAAGATCGGCGAGGTCCATGAGGGCACCACCGTCATGGACTGGATGGAGCAGGAGCGCGAGCGCGGCATCACCATCACCTCCGCCGCGACGACCTGCCCCTGGCGCGATCACCGCATCAACATCATCGACACCCCCGGCCACGTCGACTTCACCATCGAGGTGGAGCGCTCGCTCCGCGTGCTCGACGGCGCCGTCGCCGTCTTCGACGCGGTGAACGGGGTCGAGCCGCAGTCGGAGACCGTCTGGCGGCAGGCCGACAAGTACAAGGTCCCCCGCGTCTGCTTCATCAACAAGATGGACCGGGTCGGCGCCGACTTCTTCATGTCGGTCGGCACCATCTCCGAGAAGCTCGGGGCCAAGCCGCTCCCCATCCAGCTGCCCATCGGCGCCGAGGACAAGTTCCGCGGCATGATCGACCTCGTCAAGATGAAGGCGATCACCTTCGACGACGAGACGATGGGGGCGCGGTACCAGGAGGCGGAGATCCCCGACGGGCTCGCCGAGCAGGCCCGCGAGTACCGCGCCGCGCTCGAGGAGGCGGTCGCCGAGATCGACGACGCGCTCATGGCCAAGTACCTCGACGGCCACGCGCTCACCGGCGAGGAGGTCATGCGGGGGCTCCGCAAGGGCACCTGCGAGATGCGCTTCTTCCCCGTCATCTGCGGGACCGCCTTCAAGAACAAGGGCGTCCAGCAGATCCTCGACGCGGTCGTCGACTACCTGCCGAGCCCGCTCGACAAGCCCCCGGTCTCCGGCGTGGACATGAAGAACGTGGAGGTCATCCGCGAGACCTCCGACGGCGCCCCGTTCAGCGCCCTGGCGTTCAAGCTGATGAACGACCCGTTCGTCGGGAACCTGACCTTCTTCCGCGTCTACTCGGGCAAGCTCGAGGCCGGGTCCTACGTCTACAACGCGACCAAGGACAAGAAGGAGCGCATCTCCCGCATCCTCCAGATGCACGCCAACAAGCGCGAGGAGATCAAGGAGGTCTACGCCGGCGACATCGCCGCCGCGGTCGGCCTCCGGACCACCACCACCGGCGACACGCTCTGCGACGAGGAGAAGGCCGTCATCCTCGAGCGGATGGAGTTCCCGGAGCCGGTGATCTTCGTCGCCGTCGAGCCCAAGTCGAAGGCCGACCAGGACAAGATGGGCGTCGCCCTGCAGCGCCTCCAGATGGAGGATCCGTCGTTCCGGGTCCGCAGCGACGAGGAGACCGGCCAGACCATCATGGGCGGCATGGGCGAGCTCCACCTCGAGATCCTCGTGGACCGCATGCTCCGCGAGTTCAAGGTCGAGGCGAACGTCGGCAAGCCCCAGGTCGCCTACCGCGAGACCATCACCCGGACGGTCGAGTCCGAGGGCAAGTACGTCCGCCAGACCGGCGGCCGCGGCCAGTACGGCCACTGCTGGCTCCGCCTCATCCCCCAGGAGCCGGGCAAGGGCTTCGAGTTCGACAACGTGATCGTGGGCGGCTCGATCCCCAAGGAGTTCATCAACCCCATCGAGAAGGGCATCGTCGAGGCGATGGAGGGCGGCGTCCTCGCCGGCTACCCGATGGTGGACCTCAAGGTCGAGGTCTTCGACGGCAGCTACCACGACGTCGACTCCTCCGAGATGGCCTTCAAGATCGCCGGCTCGATGGGCTTCAAGGAGGGCGCCGGCCGCGCCGGCCCCGTCCTGCTCGAGCCGATCATGAAGGTCGAGGTGGTCACCCCGGACGAGTTCATGGGCGACGTCATCGGCGACCTCAACAGCCGCCGCGGGAAGATCCAGGGGATGAACCCGCGCAGCGGCGTCCAGGCGATCGACGCCCAGGTGCCCCTCGCCCAGATGTTCGGCTACGCGACCGACCTCCGGTCCAAGACCCAGGGGCGGGCCACCTACTCGATGCACTTCTCGCACTACGCCCAGGTCCCGGCGAGCATCGCCGAGACCATCGTGAGCAAGGCCAAGGGCACGGCGACCGCCGGCCGTTAGCCATCCGAGACCGCGCACCCCAGGAAGGAGACCAGACCATGGCCAAGGAGAAGTTCGAGCGAAGCAAGCCGCACGTGAACGTGGGGACGATCGGGCACGTGGATCACGGCAAGACGACGCTGACGGCGGCGATCACGAA
>JAJYHA010000196.1 GCA_021784995.1 Myxococcales bacterium | reverse complement strand
GCCCCCGGGAGCGCGCCTCCCAGCGCCGGGCCGGCGCCGGGCCGGCTCCTCGTGCGGCGGCGCCCGCGCCGGACCCGCCGCACGCGGCACCGATGTGGTCACCGATGTGGACGGTCTGCGAACGCGCTGCGGACATCGGCCCGCCCCATGGATCCCATGTGGTACCGGGCGCTTGGCCCAGGTAAGGGCCTTGCGTGTCTCCACGCCGGTGGTATGACGTCGCCCGGTCGAGCGCTCTCCATGCCACGCGTGCTGATCATCGAGGACGACACCGAGACGCGCGACGCGCTGTCCGTCTTCTTCGAGCTCGAGGGCTACGACGTCGACAGCGCGCCCGACGGCACCCAGGGCCTCGCCCGCGCGCGCGAGGGCCACCCGGACGTCATCCTGCTCGACCTCATGATGCCGGTGATGGACGGCTGGACCTTCCGCGACGAGCAGAAGCGCGACCGCTCCATCGCCGGGATCCCGGTGGTGGTGGTGTCCGCGCTCGGCGAGCGCGAGGACATCGACGCGACGGACTTCGTCCCCAAGCCCTGCGACCTCGAGGTGGTCCTGGGGACCGTCCGGCGGCACCTCGTTCACTGATCGCGAAGGGCCCGGATCTGGCCGGCGCACCCTGGACCGGACCATACTGCGCGGACCGTGCCGGACCGCCTCGCGACCGCCGCGCTCGCCGCCACGCTCGTCGCCGCCGCGGCCCTCCCGGCGGGCGGGCGCTGCGAGGGCCTGGGGCCCGGCATGGCGCCCGCGGCGCACCAGCCCGAGACGCGCAAGTTCCGCTACTCGCCCTACGAGGAGGCCACCATCGCCGGCGCGCTGGCGTCGCTGGGCCTGACGCTCGACCCCGCGCCGGAGGGAAAGGTCGTCGAGGCCGTCGACACCGTGCGCCTGGAGGTGATCGAGCCGCGCGATCCGGCGCCGCGCTTCCTCAACCTGTTCCACCACGTCACGCGCGACTACGTCGTGCTCCGCGAGATGCTGCTCGCGCCCGGCGAGCCCTACCTGCAGACCCTGGCGGACGAGACGCAGCGGAACCTGGCCGCCATCCCGCAGTTCTCGCTGGTGCTGGTCGTCGCGGCGCGCGGGAGCTTTCCGGGCCAGGTGCGCCTGGTCGTCATCACCAAGGACGTGTGGAGCCTGCGCGTGAACTGGGACGTCGCGCTCACGACGAGCGGCTTCGAGGGGCTCTCCTTCAACCCCTCCGAGACGAACCTGCTCGGGACCCAGCAGACGGCGGGGCTGATCTTCGACTGGCTGCCCGCCTCCCACTCCTTCGGCGCCGACTACGTCATCCCGCGGCTGCTGGGGAGCCACGTCCAGCTCTCGACCGATGCGGGGGTGGTGTTCAACAACGCGACCGGGGCGGCGGAGGGCTCCTTCGGGAGCCTGCAGGTGGTCGCGCCGCTCTGGTCGACGCTGGAGGAGTGGGCCTGGGGCGCCGGCCTCTCCTGGTCGCGGCAGATCGCGCGCCTCTACACCCAGGGGCGCGTGGCCGGCTTCTCCCTCGATCCGCAGGCCACGTGCGCCGAGCCGTCCGCCACCTGCCTCCCCTGGCAGTACCGGAGCACCGTCGCGTCCGGCTCCGCCTTCCTCACGCGCTCGTTCGGCTGGGCGGTGAAGCAGGACGTCTCGCTGGGGTTCCAGGCGCGCCGCAGCGAGTACGCCGTGGTCGACGCGGGCGGGTACGATCCCGCCACGGTGGCCGGCTTCGTCGCGACCCGCATGCCACGCGACGACGAGCGCGTGGGACCGTACGTGGAGTACCGCACCTACACCACCGACTTCCTCCGCGTGCTCGACGTGGACACCCTGGGGCTCCAGGAGGACTTCCGCCTGGGCCCGCAGGCGTACGTGCGCCTCTACCCCATGCCCGCCGCCCTCGGCTCCAGCGGGACGCGCTACGGCGTCGCCGCCGGGGGCGCGTACACGGCCGCCGTGCGGGACGGCTACGTGAGCGGCCAGCTCGACTCGACCACGGAGGTCCGGTCCTCCGACGGCGTGGTGCAGGACGGCTCGGTGCGCGGCGAGCTGCGCCTCGTCTCGCCCCGCACGGCGGCCGGCCGCCTGGTGGCCGACGCGGTGCTCCTGAACCGATACGCCAACGCGCTCAACGTCCTGACCTACGTCGGCGGCGAGTCCCGCCTGCGCGGCTACCCGACCCAGGCCTTCGTCGGGTCGCGCTTCCTGGGGGCCAACCTGGAGTACCGTTCCCACCCGTGGCACCTGCTCCAGTCGCTCCAGCTCGGCGGCGTCCTCTTCTACGACGCGGGGGACGCCTTCGATCAGTGGTCCGAGCTGCGCGTCTGGCAGGCCGTGGGCGGCGGGGTGCGCGTGCTCTTCCCGCAGCTCGACCGCGTGGTGTTCCGGATCGACGTGGGGTTCCCGATCTCGCGGCCGCTGCCGGCGGGCGCGGGGCCGATCACCGCCTTCGCCACCTTCGGCCAGGCGTTCTAGTGCGGTCGCTCCTCCTCGCCGCGGCGGCGCTCCTCTCGCAGGGCTGCTTCTCCGCCGGCTACCTCGCTCAGGCCGCGGGCGGGGAGCTCGAGCTGCTGCGCGCCGCCCGGCCCGGCGCCGAGGTGGCGGGCGATCCCGGGGAGCCGGCCCGCACGCGCCGGCTCGTGGCGAGCGTGCGCTCCATCAAGGCCTACGGGGAGGCGCAGGGGCTCCGGCCGACGCGCAGCTACACGCGCTACGCCGATCTGCACCGGGCGGAGGCGGTGTGGGTGGTCCAGGCCTGCGCGCCGCTCGCCTTCCAGCCGCGGCGCTGGGCCTTCCCGGTCGTGGGCAGCCTGCCCTACCTCGGCTTCTTCGACGCCGACGCGGCGAGGCGATACGGCGAGGAGGTGGCGCGTCGGGACGGCCTCGACGTCGACGTCCGCGGGGCGAGCGCCTACTCCACGCTCGGCTGGTTCCGCGACCCGGTGCTCTCCACCATGATCGCCCCCGGGGACGAGGCGCTGGGGGATCTGGCCGACGTCGTCCTCCACGAGAGCGTCCACGCCACGCTCTACGTCCGCGACCAGTCGGCCTTCAACGAGAGCCTGGCCACCTTCGTCGCCGACCGGCTGACCGGCCCCTGGCTCACCGGGGCGCTCGGCGCGGACGCGCCGGAGACCACGGCGTGGCGCGCCGCCCGCGCCCGGCACGAGGCGCGGCTGGCGCGGCTGCACGCCGCCTACGTGGAGCTCGACGCGCTCTACCGCTCGAGCGCCGGCGACGGCGAGAAGCGGGCCGGGAAGGCGCGCATCCTCGATGCGCTGCGGGAGGAGCTGCGCTTCCGCCGGCCGATCAACAACGCCACGCTCTCCGGCTTCCGGACCTACGGCACGGGCTTCGCCGCCTTCGAGCGCCTGCGCCGCTCCTGCGGCGGGAGCTGGCGCCGGATGATGAGGGCCGTGCAGGGGCTCCGGCCCGAGGACTTCGGCCGCCCGCAGCGCGAGACGTTCGACGACGTGCTCGACCGGCTCTCGGCCCGGGGCTGCGCCTCCTGAAGGCAGCTCGCGAACCGCGTTCGTCCTCCGGCCCGGGGTCGGCCGGAGGTGGCCGGCGGCGCGGCCCCGGCGGCGCAGCACTTTGCCTTCCCCTGTAGGAGCGAGTGCCGTGGAGTGTCCGCGGCCTGGTGCGACTCCGCGCGCGTCCGCGGCGCGTCATCCGGCCGCGCGCGCCCCCGCGCACCGCCCCTGCCGTGTACGGGCTAGCGC
>JAJYHA010000221.1 GCA_021784995.1 Myxococcales bacterium | reverse complement strand
CGGGCAGCGGCTGGAGGCGGTCGAGCAGGCGAAGCTCGCCTTCGACATCGAGCCGCACGTCGCCGCCGACCTGGTCCGGATCGAGGACGTGCTGCGCGCCGCCGGGGCGGCCGCCGACGGGATCCGCGTCGCCGAGGCGCGGGCGGCCCTGCTGGCGGCGCAGGGCGGCCCGGCGGAGGCGGTCCCGGCCTGGCTCGCCGTCGCCGCGCTCTGGAGCGACGCCCACCGCCCCGACGCGGCAGCGGCGGCGCTGGAGCGGGTGCTCGAGCTCGACCCGTCCTGCCGGCCGGCCTTCGAGCGGCTCCGGGAGCTCCACGCCGCCGGGGGCGACTGGCGCGCCTGCGCCCGGGTCTGCGATCAGTTCGCCGGGCAGCTGGCCGATCCCGTGGAGGCGCTGGCGCTCCGCAAGGAGGTCGCGCGGATCCACGAGGAGCGGCTCGGGCAGAAGGAGATGGCCTTCCTCGCCTGGTGCCGGGCGCTGGCCGACGCCCCGGGCGACGAGGCCGCGCTCGCCGAGACGGATCGCCTGGCGCGCGAGACCGGCGCGGAGGAGGAGCTCGCCGCGGTGATCGAGCAGGTGGCCGAGGAGGCCCGGGGCACGGTGAAGGCCCGGCTGCTCCGGGCGCTGGGCGCGCTGCGCGACGGCGCGCTCGACGACGCCGACGGCGCCGAGGCGGCCTACCGCCGCGCGCTGGAGGCCGATCCGGCCGGGGCGGAGCCGCTCGACGCGCTCGCCCGCCTCTTCGAGCGGCGCGGCCGGACCCGGGACCTGGTCATCACCCTCGAGCAGAAGCTCGAGGCGACCGCCGGGCTGGAGGAGAAGAAGACGCTCCTCCTCGAGGTGGCGCGGCGCTACGACCAGGACCTCCACGACGTCGACGAGGCGATCGCCTCGCTCCGCCGGATCCTGGAGCTCGACGGCGGGGAGCCCCGGGCGATCGAGGCCCTGGCCGCGCTCCTGCGGCGCGAGCGGCGGTGGGGAGAGCTCGCCGGGGTCCTCGGGCGCGCCCGCGACCTCGCCGCCGACGACGCGGCGCGGATCGGCTGGCAGCGGCAGATCGCGGCGCTGCAGGAGCACGAGCTCGGCGAGGACGAGGCGGCCATCGAGGGCTACCGGACCGTCCTCGGGCTCGACGACAAGGACCGCGAGGCGCTCGCCGGGCTGGAGCGGCTCTACACCAAGCTCGACCGCTTCGCCGAGCTGAACCGGGTGTACGAGCGGCAGGTGGAGCTCACCGACGACCCCGCCGAGCAGGTCCGGATCCTGGCCCGGAGCGCCGGCATCTTCGAGGAGAAGATGCGGGACCTGCCGCGCGCCATCGGCCGCAGCGAGGCGATCCTCGGGATCGACGGGGCGAACCTCCCGGCCATCAAGACGCTGGAGCGGCTCTACCGGGCGCAGGGGCTCTTCGACCGGCTGCTGACCGTCCTGGAGCACCACCTCGGGCTGGCCACCGACCGCGCCGAGCGGGTGGCGCTCCTGGTGGACGCGGGCGAGGTCTGGTGGCGGGAGCTCGCCCGGGTCGACCGCGCCGAGGCGATCTTCTCGCAGGCGCTCGGCCTCGATCCGGAGTCGCGCCAGGCGGTCTCGGCGCTCGGGCGGCTCTACGAGCGGAGCGGGAACTGGAACCTGGCCCTGGACATGCTCCGGCGGGAGGCCCGGCTCGCCGGCGCGAGCCGCGACGCGGTCGATCTCTACGTCCGGATCGGCGCCATCCAGGAGGAGATGCTCCAGGACGCCGCCGCCGCCCGCGAGGCCTACGGGAAGGCGCTGGCGCTCGACCCCGGCTGCCTCCCGGCGATCCGGGCCCTCGAGGGGATCGAGGAGCGGGCCGGCGACCGGGCCGCCTACCTGGCGCTCCTCACCGCCGAGGCGCGGTACGCCGAGGACGACGCCCGGCGCGCCGCGCGCTGGACGGACGTGGGGCGGATCGAGCAGGACGAGCGCGACGATCGCGAGGCCGCCGCCCGGGCCTACGAGGAGGCGCTCAAGCGCGTGCCCGGCCACCTGCCCGCCGCCCGCCCGCTCTCCGACATCTACGTCGCCACCCAGCGCTGGTCCGACGCCCTGCGGGTGCTGGAGGCGATCGTCCAGGCGCTGGAGGGCGGCGGCGACGCCCGGGAGCTCTGCCGGCAGGCCTACCGGCTCGGCTACGTCTCCGAGAAGCTCGGCGACCGGGCCCAGGCGCTCGCCGGCTACCGCCGGGCCTACGGGCTCGACGCGACCTACCTCCCGGCGCTCGAGGGGCTCGGGAACCTGCTCGTCGGCGAGGGGCAGCTCGAGGAGGCGCTCCAGATCTTCACCGCCATCGTGATCCACCACCGCGACGCGCTCTCCGACCTCGAGGTCGTAGAGGCCTACTGGCAGATCGGCGAGCTGGCGGCGCGCCTGGGGCAGGCGGAGCGCGCCGCGGGGAGCTTCCGCAAGGCGCTCGAGATCGACCGCGGCCACGAGCCGTCCCGCCGGGGGCTCATCGCCCTCCACGAGGCGGCGGGGGAGTGGGAGGCGGCCGTCGAGCAGCGGCAGCGGCTCCTCCCGTCGCTCGAGGGGCGGCCGCGCTTCGAGGCGCTGGTGGCCATCGGCGAGGCCTGCCGGACCCGGCTCCAGGACCCCTACCAGGCGATCGACGCCTACCTCGCGGCCTCGCGGCTCGAGCCGGCCGACCTGCCGGTCACCGAGGCGCTCCTCGCCCTCTACCGGGAGACCCGCCAGGGCCAGAAGGCGGCCGACGTCCTCGCGGCGCTCTCGGCCCGGCCCGAGGCGCAGGCCGATCCGGCGCGCCTCGCCCGCCTCCAGCTCCTCCTCGCCGAGGTCCTGCGCGACGAGGTGAAGGACGAGGCCGGGGCGCTCGTCGCCCTCGAGCGCTCGCTCGACGCGGATCCCCGCCAGCCCCAGGCCTTCGCCGCCGTGGAGGAGCTCCTGGCGCGCGGGAAGCGCTGGCCGGAGCTGGAGCAGGCCTACGTCCGGATGATCCAGCGGCTGCCGCGCACCCCCGACGTCGGCCCGGCGCGGCTCGCCCTCTGGCGGACCCTCGGCGACCTCTACCGGACCGTCCTCGGGAACGAGGAGGGGGCCCGCCTCGCCTTCCAGGTGGTGGCGCGCGCCGACCCCGGGGACGCCGCGGCGCTCGAGAGCTACGCCGACCTCTCGGCCCGCACCCCGGGCCAGGAGGCGGAGGCGGTGGCCGCCTACCGCCGGCTGCTGGCGCTCGGGGCGCCGCCGCAGCGGGCGCTCTCGGCGCTGGTCGGGCTCCACGCCGCCGGGAAGGCCTACGACCGCGCCTACTGCGCCGCCCAGGTGCTCGCCCACCTCGCGGGCGGCGCCAGCGCGGAGGAGCTGGCGGTGGCCGAGCGGCTCCGCAAGTACGCCCGGGAGCAGGCGAGCCGGCCGCTCGACGACGCGCTCTGGGCGCTCCTCCTCCACGAGCGGCTGCGCGGACCGCTCGCGGAGATCATGACCCTGCTCGCCCTCCACGCCGGCCCGATGTTCACCCAGACGCCGAAGGAGCTGGGCCTGAACCCGCGCAAGGACGAGGTGGACCTGACGGGATCGATGCTGTTCTTCGTGAACATGTTCAAGTACGTGGCGCGCACGCTCGCGGTCGAGCCGCTCCGGCTCTTCCGTCGCGAGGCGGTGCCGGCCCGGCTCCAGCTCGTCCCGACCGACCCGCCCGCGCTCCTGGCGGCCGAGGAGCTCTTCCGCGACCGGCAGA
>JAJYHA010000290.1 GCA_021784995.1 Myxococcales bacterium | reverse complement strand
AAGGTCGCCATCTTCGATCTCGGCGGCGGCACGTTCGACATCTCCATCCTGGACATCGGCCGGAGCGTGTACGACGTGGTGGCGGTCGGCGGGGACACGTACCTCGGCGGGGAGGACTTCGACCGGCGCCTGATCGAGTGGATGACCTTCTCCTTCGCGCACGAGAACGGCGGCATCGACCTGCGGCAGGACCGCATGGCGCTCCAGCGGGTGCGCGACGCGGCCGAGAAGGCGAAGTGCGAGCTGTCCGAGGTCACCAGCGCGGCCGTGCACCTCCCGTTCCTCGTCGGACGTGGCGACGGCGGCCCCGCGCTCCACCTCGAGCGGCTGATCGCGCGCGAGAAGCTGGAGGAGCTGACGGCCGACCTGATCGACCGGTGCCTGAAGACCACCGAGCAGGTCCTGCACGACGCGGGCGTGCGCCCGGCGCAGATCGACGACGTCATCCTGGTCGGCGGCATGACGCGCATGCCCCGGATCCAGGCCGCGGTGCGCTCGCTGTTCGGGCGCGAGCCGTCGCGCGCCGTGCACCCCGAGGAGGTCGTCGCCCTCGGCGCCGCCATCCAGGCGCACGCGCTCGCGCACCCGCAGGCGGCCGGCCGTGAGCCCCTCCTCCTCGACGTGACGCCGCAGAACCTCGGGATCATGGTCGTGGGCGGCTACTTCCAGACCGTGATCCCGCGCAACACCAGCGTCCCCACCAGCGAGACCCACGTCTTCACGACCTCGCAGGACGACCAGACCGCGGTCCGCATCGCCGTGCTGCAGGGCGCCAGCGAGAAGGCGGTCGAGAACGAGCTGCTGGGAGAGTTCGTCCTGGCCGGCATCCGCCCGACGCGCCGGGGCGAGGTCGAGATCGAGGTCACCTTCGACATCAGCGCCGACGGCATCCTGGCCGTGTCCGCGCGCGACCTGCTCACGGACCAGCGCCAGTCCATCCAGGTGACCGCCACGTCGGGGCTGAGCGAGGAGGAGCTGAAGGGGCTGGTCGAGGCGCACCAGAGCGAGCAGGTCGCGCCGCGCGCGACGAGCCCCGAGCTCGCCGAGCGGCGGCGGCGCGTCGAGGAGCTGATCCGTGAGGTCGACGCCCTCGTCCCGGCGGTCACCGCGGCGCTGGCCCGGAGCCGGTTCGGCAAGGACGCCATCGAGAAGGCGAGCGCGATCCTGGATCGAGCGCGGGCCGCCCTCGGCGCGAGCGACGCGGCGCTGCTCTCGACCGCGCAGGAGCAGCTCGACCGCACGCTCCAGCTCTTCCGGGGCCTGGCCGGTCGGGCGGAGGACGCCCGGTGAAGACGTTCGCCGGGGTGATCGAGGAGGGGATCCGGGCCTACACACGCGGCGACCTGCAGGAGGCGCGCCGCTGCTGGACGGAGGTGCTGGCCGCCGAGCCCATGAACGCGCGGGCGCAGTCCTACCTCGCGCTCCTGGACGCGCGCGCGGCGATTCCGCCGGTGCTCGCTGAGCGCCCGCTCCCGGCGCCCGCCGGCGGCGCGCCCGGCGGTGCGGGTGCGCCGGGGCCGGAGGCGGACGACTCCCCCTGGGACCACGGCCCGGCCGCGGCGCCCGCGGTCGTGCTCGGGGACGGGGTGGGGCTCGACCTCTCGACCGTTTTGGGCGGACCGCCCGTGCACCCCCTCGTTCCCGACGCGGGTCCGGCCCCTCCCGTCACGGCGCCGGCCGCCGGCACCGACGTCGAGGTCTGGATGCAGGGTGCGCGCGAGCTCTTCGCGCTGGGGGACTTCTCCGGATCCCTGGAGATGATCGAGAAGATCCTGAGGGCGGATCCGGCGCACGCCGAGGCGCGCGCCTACCTGCAGCAGAACGAGGCCACGCTGATCGCGATGTACGAGTCGAAGCTGGGGCCGCTCGAGAACCGCCCCACGCTGGCGATCCGCCACGAGGAGATCATGTGGCTCAACCTCGACCACCGCGCGGGCTTCCTGCTGGCCCAGGTGGACGGGACGGTCAGCTACGACGACCTGTTCGCGCTCGCGGGGCTGCCGCGCCTCGACACGGCGCGGATCCTGGCCATGCTGCTGCAGGAGGGCGTGATTCGATCGTGACCGGCCCTCGGGGCGGGTGACCGCCGCGGTCAGCCCTGCACGTCCAGCGGGTCCTCGATCTCGTCGATGCGCGGCCGCCTCGGCGCGGCGTAGGACGCCCGGACGAACTCGATGAGCCGGTCGAGGTAGTTCGCGATCGGGGGGCAGGTGATGCCGGTCCCCGCCAGCAGGTCGAGCTGGTTGCGGCAGTTGTAGACGGCGAAGTGGTTGGCGAGCCGGATGGCGTCCCGCTGCGGGCGCGCGAGCCGCTCCAGGACGGGCAGCGACAGGAGCACCTCCAGGGCGCGGTGCGGCAGCGCGAGCGCCGGGAGCGACTTGCCCGACCGGGCTGCGACGAGCTCGTAGACCCTGCGCGTGGACAGCGGGGCGGGGTCGGCGAGGTGGACGGTCTTCCCCACCGCGGCCTGCTGGGCCCCGATGGCGAGCGCCGCGTCCACGACGAAGTGCACGGGCACGACGTTCAGCGGAGCGAGGCCACCGCCGGGGAGCGGCACGCGCACGGGGGCCGCGACCAGCAGCATCGCCAGGTAGTAGGGCCCGTCGAAGCGGTCCACCTCGCCCGTCCGGGAGTCGCCGACCACGATGGTCGGCCGGTAGACGACGGCCGGCACGTCCGACATCGCCTGCCGCACCAGCCGCTCGGCGTCGAACTTCGACCGCTCGTAGGCGTCGTGGAAGCCCTGACCCCGGTCGAGCTCCTCCTCGAGGATGACACCCTCGCGGTCGCCCGAGACGTAGGCGGTGGAGAAGTGGTGGAGGCGCGCGAGCGCCGCGGCGCCGCGCGCCAGCTCGAGCACGTGGCGCGTGCCGTCCACGTTCACGGCGCGCACGGTGGCCGGGTCGGCTCCTGGATCGTACCGCGCCGCCAGGTGCCAGATCTCGGTGACGCGACGCGTCAGATCCTTGTATTCGGCGCCCGAGAGGCCAAGGTGCATCTTCGTGACGTCCCCCTCGGCCGCCTCGCCCGGCGTTCCGAGGTGGCGCAGCTCGGCCTGTGCCGCCTCGGTGCGGCGTGGCCGGGTGAGGAGCACGAGCCGGTCGCGATCGGGGGCGAGCCGCCGCGCGATGCGGCGCACCAGGCGGCGCCCGATGAAGCCGGGCCAGCCCGTGACGAGGACGACGCTGCCGCGATCCGCCATGCGCGGCTCAATAGCGCGCGGGGAGCGCCCTGGGAAGCCTCCTGGCGAGGCCGCCCCGCAGGTCCGCCAGCAGCCGGTCTGCCTTCCGCCCCAGGGAGGTGCGATCGCCGTCGTTGGCCACCACCACGTCGGCCCGCGCCGCCTTGTCGTCGATCGGGAGCTGCGCCGCGAGCCGGGCCTCCGCCTCCTCCGGCGACAGCCCGTCCCGGGCGCGGAGCCGCGCTCGCTGAACGTCCGGCGGGGCCCAGACGACGACGGTCAGGTCGACCTCGTCCTCGAGCCTCTTCTCGAAGAGGAGCGGCACGTCGTAGAAGACCAGCGGGTGCCCCTCGGCGCGCAGCCGGGCCAGCTCGGCCAGGAAGAGCGCCCGGACGGCCGGGTGGACGATGGCCTCCAGCCTGCTCCTCGCGCCGGCGTCGCCGAAGACGCGCGCGCCCATCCGCGGCCGGTCGAGCGCGCCGTCCGGCCCGAGGACGTCCGCCCCGAAGGTGGCGACGATCTCCTCCAGGGCCGGGGCGCCGACCGCGACGGCGTCCCG
>JAJYHA010000279.1 GCA_021784995.1 Myxococcales bacterium | reverse complement strand
GCCCTCGCGCCCGCCCCCCGCCGCCGGCGGCCAGCGTGCGCCAGGTGTCGAGCAGCGCCGGCACCAGCGCGGCCAGGTCCCGGGTGGCGCGTTCCATGCGTCCCTTGTAGCGCGGCCCGGCCGGCGCCACACCGGCCATCGCACCGCCGGGCGCGGCGCGCGGCCGCCGCCCGTCACCCGGCGAGCGGGATCTCGAGCGTGAGCCCGTCGTGCGCCACCAGCACCGCCTCGTGCTCCTCGCGCGCCTCGCGGACCAGCGGCGACGGGTCGCGGTCGTAGCGCGTCGAGAGGTGCGTCAGGACCAGCTCCCGGACCCCCGCCGCGCGCGCGATCCGGGCCGCCTCCCGCGCCGTCGCGTGCATCGTCTCCTCCGCCCGGGCCTGCTCCTCGTCGCCGAAGGTGGCGTCGTGCACGAGCAGGTCGGCGCCGCGCGCCGCCTCCACGGTGGCCTCCGTGGGCCGGGTGTCGCCGGTGAGGACCAGGTGGCGCCCGCGGCGCGGCGGATCGAGCACCTCCTCGGGCCGCACCGTCCGCCCGCCCGCCTCGACCGCGCGCCCGCGCTGGAGGGCGCCGAAGAGCGGGCCCTCGGGCACGCCCAGCGCCCGCGCCCGCTCGGGGTGGAAGCGGCCCGGCCGCCGGTCCTCCACCACCGCGTACCCCAGGGACGCGACGCGGTGCCGCGTCGCGAACGCGCGGACCTCGGCGCCCTCCCGCCGGATCACGTCGCCGGGGGCGAGCTCGTGGATCTCGACCGGGAAGGCGAGCCCGTCGGTGCCGGTGAAGAGCATGAGCTCCAGCAGCCGCCGCGCCGGGCGCGGGCCGTACAGGTGGAGGGGCGCCTCGCGGCCGAGCATGGAGAGCGTCCGCAGGAAGCCGATGGCGCCCAGGTAGTGGTCGGCGTGGAAGTGGGTGAAGAAGATGGCCGCCACGTCGAAGCCGGTCCCGAACCGGAGCATCTGCCGCTGGGTGCCCTCGCCGCAGTCGAAGAGGACGAGCTCCCCCGCGCGGCGCACGGCGGTGGAGGTGAGGTTGCGCGCGGGGGTGGGCTGCGCGGCGGAGGTGCCGAGGAAGGTGACGCGGAGCACGGGTCAGCTCGAGGCGGAGGTGTAGTGGCCGATCGACAGGAGCCAGACCCGCCGCGCCAGCAGGCCGAAGGCGGCCGCGCCGGCGAAGGCGGCCAGCGCCGTGGCCGGCCGGAGCCGCCCCAGCAGCGCGAGGGCCGGGTAGGTCGTCATGAGCGCCAGCGGGACGAGGAAGGTGAAGACGAGGCGCCAGGCGCCGCGGAAGACGGTGATCGGCCAGCGGGCCGCGTCGAAGACGGAGGAGAGCAGGAAGGAGAGGTTGTCCACCTTGACCACGAAGAAGGCGGCGGAGACGACCAGGATCCAGAGCGAGTAGAGCGTCCAGGCAGCGCAGGCGAGCAGCGCCAGCGCCGCCAGCGCGTGCCCGGGGGCCGGGGCGTGGCCCATGCGGTGGAAGGCGACCGCCAGGAGCGCCAGCCCGGCGGCGAGGTCCACCACGCGCCAGGGCTCGAACTTCGCCGTGGAGACCAGGAACTGCGCGTCGGCCGGCTTCAGCAGCACGAAGTCGAGCGTCCCCTTGCGGATGTGATCCACCACGCTGGCGAGCGACGGGTTCACGGCGCCCTCCAGGATGCCCTTCATGACGGTGAACCAGCCCATCACCACCAGGGCCTCGTCGAAGCTCCAGCCGGCGACCGAGGCGCGGTGCCCGTAGACCACCAGCAGCGGGACGAGGGACCAGCCCGCCCAGAAGAGCGCCAGGGCGCCCTCGCCCAGGAACTCGACGCGATACTGCAGCGCGATCGCGGTCGAGGCGCGGACCTGGACGGCCAGGAGTCGCAGGTAGCGGCGCACCTCACCCTCCGTAGGCCGCGAAGCGGCGCAGCCCCAGCCTCCAGGCGCCGAGCGCGGCGGCGGCCAGGACGGCCACGAAGAGCCACTGGATCCCCAGCTCCGCCAGCGCCCGCGCCCGCGTCTGCATCCCGATCACCAGCTCGACCGGGAAGGCCAGCATGTACCGGAACGGCAGCGCGCGGGCCAGGGCCGAGAGCCAGCGCGGGAAGAGCTCGAGGGGCACCAGGTAGCCGGAGAAGACGCCGAAGAGCCCGAGCCAGATCTCGAAGAGGGAGCCCGCCGACTCCACGTGGAAGGCGAGCGCCCCGATGACCGCCATGGCGAGGAAGGTGATGAGCCAGGCGCCCAGGACCGTCACCGGGAAGAGGGCGAGCAGCACCGGGTCGTGGGTCACGCGGGCGCCGCCCACCGTCGCGAGGAGCACCAGGGCGACCGGCAGCGAGATCGCCAGCCGCAGCGGCAGGGCCGCCACGTTCTCGCAGGCGTAGGCCAGGAGCGGGTGGAGGGGGCGGAGCAGGCGGAACGCGAGCGTCCCCTGCCGGATCTCGAAGTTGAGCTCCCAGATCACCCACGCGCCCGTCATGAGCCGCACCACCAGCGCGGCCAGGAAGTAGGCGACGAAGTCCCGCTGGCCGAAGCGGCCCACCGGCGCCTCGCGCGCCACCGCGCTCCAGAGCGCGAGCATGACCAGCGGCATGTTGGTGGAGAGGAGCCAGACCAGGAACTCGGCCCGGTAGGCGACCGCCTCGGCGAGGCCGACCCGGAGCAGGGTGGGGATGGCGCGGAGCGTCCGCAGCATGGCTCGTGCCCTCGGACCGGCGCGCGGCCCGCGCCGTCAGTTCTCCGGCTTCATCTCGCGGCCCATCAGCTCCACCACCGCCTGCCGCGGCGCCTGGCCCTCGTAGAGGACCCGGTAGACCATCTCGCTGATGGGCATCTCCACCCCGAGCTTGCGCGCCAGGTCGCGCGTGCTCCGGGCGTTGAGCACGCCCTCGGCCACCTGCCCGATCTCGCGCTGGATCTCCTCCAGCTGCCGGCCCTGCCCGAGCCCGCGGCCGACCGTGTAGTTGCGCGACTGCTCCGAGGAGCAGGTGAGGACGAGGTCGCCCAGCCCGGAGAGCCCCGAGAGCGTGAGCGGGTTGGCCCCCTTGCGGACGGCGAGGCGCGCGATCTCCGCCAGGCCGCGCGTGACGAGGGCGGCGCGGGCGTTGGCGCCGAACCCCATCCCGTCGGACATGCCCGACGCGATGGCGACCACGTTCTTCACGCAGCCGCCGATCTCCACGCCCGGCACGTCACCGGAGGTGTAGGGGCGGAAGGTCCGGGTGTGGAACGCGTCCTGGACCTGCTTCGAGATGCGCTCCCAGCGGCCCGCGATGGTCACGGCGGTGGGGAGGCCCCGCGCGACCTCCCTCGCGAAGGAGGGCCCGGAGAGGAAGGTGAGGTAGGGGTGCATGGGGACGGGCAGGATGTCCTCCAGCACCTCGCACATGGTCATCAGCGTCTCGACCTCGATCCCCTTCGCGACCGAGCAGAGGGGGACGCCGGCGTGGAGGTGGCGCTTCGCCTCGATGCAGACCTTCCGCATGGCGTGCGACGGCACGGCGAAGACGACCAGCTCCGCGCCCTCCAGCGCGCGCCCGATGTCCGGGGTGGCGCCCACGGCGGCCGGCAGCGGGACGCCGGGCAGGTAGCGGGCGTTCTCGTGCGTGCGCGCGATCCCGTCGAGGACCGGCGCGTCCTTGTCCCAGAGCGTGACCGGGAAGCCCTTCGAGGCGAGGGTCGCGCCGAGGGCGGTCCCCCAGGAGCCGGCGCCGAGGACGGTGGAGCGCATGGCGCGCATCCTAACCCCCGGCACTCCCGCCGTGTCGCGTCAA
>JAJYHA010000301.1 GCA_021784995.1 Myxococcales bacterium | reverse complement strand
AGGAGCCGCAGCAGCGCCGCGTCGTCGTCGACGATCAGGATCGCCAGCCGGCCCATCGCCCTCGACCATAGCAGGGACCGCGCCGCGCGGCGGGTCCGCGCCCGCGGAGGTTGACACGGTGGCGATCGCTCGTGCTACACGAAGGTGCAGGATTTCGCGGGATCTCGGGAGGTCCGGATGCGCGCGCCGCTCGCGGTCGCCCTCGTCGCCGCCGCCCTCGCGGCGGGCGGTTGCCAGAAGCAGTCCACCCCCGCCGCCGGCCCCGCCACCGGGCCGATCCTGATCGGCCACGTGGGGTCGCTCTCGGGCTCCGAGGCGACCTTCGGCCAGTCCACCGACCACGGCATCCGGCTCGCGGTCGAGGAGCAGAACGCGGCGGGCGGCGTCAAGGGCCGGCAGATCGACGTGAAGACGCTCGACAACCAGGGGAAGCCGGAGGAGTCGGCGGTGGCCGCCACCCGGCTGCTGGCGCAGGACCACGTGACGGTCCTGCTGGGCGAGGTCGCATCCTCGCGCTCGCTGGCCATGGCGCCCATCGCGGACCGCTACCAGATCCCGATGATCTCGCCTTCGTCCACCAACCCCAAGGTGACCAAGGACGGCGAGAAGACGCGCCCCTACGTGTTCCGCGTCTGCTTCATCGACCCCTTCCAGGGGACGGTGATGGCGAAGTTCGCGCGCGAGCACCTCAAGGTCGACCGGGTGGCAGTGCTGCGCGACGTCGGCAACGACTACTCGATGGGCCTCGCCGACTACTTCATCGAGACCTTCAAGAAGATGGGCGGCACCGTCGTCGGCGACGAGAGCTACAAGGCGGGCGACCAGGACTTCAAGGCGCAGCTCACGGCCCTCAAGAACCGCGAGCCGCAGGCGCTCTACGTGCCGGGCTACTACACCGACGTGGCGCTCATCGCGCGCCAGACGCGGGAGCTGGGCATGCCGCAGCCGCTCATGGGCGGCGACGGCTGGGACTCCCCCAAGCTCTTCGAGATCGGCGGCAAGGCGCTCGAGGGCTGCTACTACTCGAACCACTACTCGCACGAGGACCCGGCGCCGCGCATCCAGTCCTTCGTGACCCGGTACAGGGCCAAGTGGGGCGAGGTGCCGGACGGGCTGGCCGCCTCGGGCTACGACGCGGCCAAGGTGGCCATGGACGCCATGGCCCGCGCCGCCGACCTCTCCGGCCCCGCGCTGCGCGACGCCATCGCCGCCACGCGCGACTACCCCGGCGTCACCGGCGTCATCACCCTCGACCAGGACCACAACGCCGTGAAGCCGGCGGTGGTGCTGAAGATCGAGAACGGGACCTCGCACTACGTCACCACGGTGAAGCCGTGACGCCGGCCCGGACGCCGCCCGCGCGCGTCCCGGCCCGGGCCTGAGCGCGGCGAGGCCGCCGGCCCCGCGTCGCGCCGGCGAAGAGCGGACGTGACCCAGTTCCTCCAGCACCTCGTGAACGGGCTCTCGGTGGGGACGATCTACGCCCTCATCGCGCTCGGCTACACGATGGTCTACGGCGTCCTCAAGCTCATCAACTTCGCGCACGGCGACGTCTACATGGTGGGCGCCTACTCCGGCTTCTACCTGGCGCACGCGCTGGGCGCGGGCGGGGAGGGGTCGGTCGCCAAGGCCGTGCTGGTCTTCGTCGGCTCGATGGCGATCTGCGGCCTGCTGGGGCTCGCCATCGAGCGCTTCGCCTACCGGCCGCTCCGGCAGCGTCCCCGGCTCACCGCGCTCATCACCGCCATCGGCGTCTCCTTCCTGCTCGAGTACGGCTTCCAGCTCCCCAGCTTCGGGTGGCTGCCCATCCCCTTCCCGCCCGGCCCCACGCCCCGCTTCTTCCCCACGCCCTTCCCGCGCGTGGAGTGGGTGGTGCTCGGCGTCTCGCTCTCCAACTACGACGTCGTCTCCCTCGGCGTGGCGGTGGCCTTCATGGTGGGGCTGCAGCTGGTCGTGTACCGGACGCGCTTCGGGACCGCCATGCGCGCCGTCTCCTTCGACGCGCAGGTGGCCGGGCTCATGGGCATCCCGGTGAACCGCGTCATCGCCGGGACCTTCGCGCTCGGGAGCGTGCTGGCGGCGGCGGCGGCGCTGCTGGTGGCCGGCTCGCGGCCTCGCATCGACCCGATCATGGGGCTCATGCCGGGGCTCAAGGCCTTCGTGGCGGCCGTCTTCGGCGGGATCGGGAGCGTGCCGGGCGCGATGGTGGGCGGCCTGGCCCTCGGCCTGGCCGAGGAGTACGTGGCCGGCTACGCCGTCTCCTCCTACCGCGACGCCATCGCCTTCGCGATGCTGATCCTCGTCCTCCTGCTCCGGCCCGAAGGGCTCTTCGGGCGGGTCCGGCCGGAGAAGGTGTAGCCGTGGGACGGGCGCGCGCCCTCCTCCGCTCGCTGGCCCCCTTCCTGATCGGCGCGCCCGTCCTGGCGCTGGTGCAGGAGGCGGTGCCGCAGGACTACGCGCTCCTGCTCACCACCGTCGGCGTGAACGTGATCCTGGCCGTCTCGCTCAACGTGGTGAACGGCTTCACCGGCCAGTTCTCCATCGGCCACGCCGGGTTCATGGCGGTGGGCGCCTACACCTCGGCCAAGGTGACGCTGGCGCTGGCCGGCGTCCCGGTGGCGGGCCTGCCGCCGGTCCTGGCCGACAACCTGGTCTTCGCGCTCGCCCTCGCCTGCGGCATGCTGGCCGCGGCGCTGACCGGCCTCGCGGTCGGGCTCCCCTCGCTCCGGCTCCGCGGCGACTACCTCGCCATCGTGACGCTGGGCTTCGGCGAGATCATCCGGGTGATCATCGAGAACACGCGGGCGCTCGGGCAGGCCACCGGCATCCCGGGCCTGCCGCCCCTCACCACGCTGGTCTGGGTGGGGCTGGGCGTGATCGCCACCGTGGCCATGGCGCGCCGCCTGGCCGGCTCCTCGCACGGCCGCGCGCTGCTCGCCATCCGCGAGGACGAGGTGGCGGCCGAGGCGATGGGCGTGGACACCACGGGCTACAAGGTGCGCGCCTTCGTGCTGGCCGCCGCCTTCGCCGGGCTGGCGGGCGGCCTGCTGGTGCACAAGCTCCTCCTCGTCACCCCGCGCATGTTCACCTTCGTGCGCTCCATCGAGGTGGTGGCCATGGTGGTGCTGGGCGGGATGGGGTCGGTCACCGGCGCGGTGGTGGCGGCCAGCGTGCTCACCATCGCCCCCGAGTGGCTGCGCGCCGTGGACCAGTGGCGGATGGTCCTCTACTCGCTCCTCCTCATCGCGCTCATGCTGACGCGCCCGACCGGCCTCTTCGGCACCCGCGAGCTCTGGGACCTGCTGCCGGCCCTCCCGCGCCGGCGCGGCGCGCCGCCCGGGACGCCCGCGGCGGGCGCCGGGACGGGGGCGGGGGGCAGCGCCGCATGAGCGCGCCCGGCGGGCCGGCCGACGCCGTCCTGGAGGCGCGCGGCGTCACCGTGGCGTTCGGTGGCCTGCGCGCGCTGGCCGGCTTCGACCTGGCCCTGCGCCCGGGCGAGCTGGTGGGGCTCATCGGCCCCAACGGCGCCGGCAAGACCACGGCCTTCAACGCCATCACCGGCGTCTACGCCCCCACCGAGGGCGACGTGCTCGTCGCGGGCGCGCGCGTGAACGGCGAGCGGCCGCACCAGATCTGCGTGCGCGGGGTGGCGCGCACCTTCCAGAACATCCGCCTCTTCCGCGAGCTGACCGCGCTCGACAACGTGCGGGTGGCGCTGCACGCGCGCGTCGCGACCGGCATGGGGGCGGCGCTCCTGC
>JAJYHA010000308.1 GCA_021784995.1 Myxococcales bacterium | reverse complement strand
GCCTCCGCCCGAGGTGGCGCAGGCGAGCGCGGCGGCGAGGAGCGGGGCGGCGCGCCTCATCGCGAGCCTCCCTCGCCCCGCGCGGCGGCGGGGCGCGCCGGCGCGCCCGCCTCCAGCACGACGGTGGTGCGGTTCCGCTCCAGGAGCCAGGTCCGGGCGAACCGCGCCAGGTCCTCGGCCGTCACGCGCGCCACCCGCGACATCACCGCCCCGAGGTAGCCGGGGTCGCCGGTGAGGCCGGTGTAGTAGGCGAGCCAGACGCCGGTCCGGTAGGGCGTGTCGCTCTGCATCACCAGCGTGGAGAGCGCGTTCGCCTTCACGTCGGCGAGCAGGTGCTCGTCGATCCTCCCGGCCGCCACGGCCGCGACGGCCCGGCCGACGGCGGCCTGCGCCGGCCGCTCCGCCGCGCGGCTCTCGAGGAGCAGCTCGTAGCCGAACAGGTAGGGATCGCGGTGGGGCTGGAAGTCGCCGCCGATCTCCTCCACCAGGTGGCGCTCCAGCACCAGCTCTCGATAGAGCGCCGAGGCGCGGCCGAAGAGCAGCGGCCAGAGCACGAGCTGCGTCGCGGTCGCGTCGAGGTCGCCCCCGCCCGGCGTGTGCCAGGCCGACCAGGCGCGGGGGAGCACGGGGCTCGGCCAGGCGATCCGCTCCGTCCGCGGGGCCGTCTGCGGGGGCTCGGCCGGCACCTGCACGGGGGCGCCGTTCCCCTGCCACGCACCGAAGCGCGCCTCGATGGCGGCGAAGGTGCTCGCCTCGTCGAAGTCCCCGATGACGAGCACCGTCGCGTTGTCCGGCCGGTAGAAGCGCCGGTAGAGCTCGAGCGAGTAGCGGTAGCCCGACGGCATGTGCCGGACGTCGGGCTCGAAGCCGATGGTGGTGTGCCGGTAGGAGTGTCGCGTGAAGGCGAGCTTCCGGCCCGCCTCCTCGACCGCGAAGTCGGGCGAGGCCATGTCCTTCAGCAGCTCGCCCAGCACCGCGCGCGACTCCACCTTGAAGTCGTCCTCGCGGTAGTCGAGGTTCATGAAGCGGTCGGCCTCGAGGTCGATCAGGGTGGGCAGCGCCGCCGCCGGTCCGGCCAGCCAGTAGACCGTGATGTCGTCGTCGGTGAAGGCATTGGACTCGGCGCCGACCGCCTTCGTGAGCCGCTCCCACTCCTCGGCGGAGTGGTTCCTCGACCCCCGGAAGGCGAGGTGCTCGAAGAAGTGGGCGAAGCCGCTGCGCCCCGGCTCGATCTCGTCGCGGCTGCCCACCCGGAACAGCGTGAGGAAGGCCGCCAGCCCGGGCGAGGGTTGCCGGACGAGGACCACCTGGACGCCGTTGGACAGCGACCGCCGCTGGATGGGGTACGGGAAGGCCGGCTGCGGAGCGGAAGGCGCGGGGAGGGCGAGGGCGAGGGCGAGGGCGAGGGGGCAGGCGGTGGTCAAGGACACCTCCGGGCCGGTGAAGGGTAGCCCTGGACGTCCCCGGCGCAAGGGCGAAAGCGGCGCGCGCGGGGGCTCGTGCCGGCGCGGGTCACGGGCGCAGGCGCGCCCGCGTGGCCCCCCACCCCCCGCCCGCCTCGTCGGCGCTCCCGAAGCGCTCGACGAGGGGCGAGCGCGCGAGGAGCGCCGCCACGGTGCGCCGCAGCGCCCCCGTCCCCTTGCCGTGGACGATGCGGACGTCGAGGATGCCGCGCGCGCGGCAGGCCTCGAGCCACTCGGGGACCAGGCTCCCGACCTCCCCGGGGCGGAAGGCGTGCAGGTCGAGCGTTCCGTCGATGGGGAGCTCGACCGGGTCGAGCGGATCGTGGTGGCCGCTCATGGCGTCGCCCGCGCCCGCGCCGGGCGCGGACCGGTTACAACGAGGATCTTCCCCCATCGCGCGGAGGGGCGCCAGGGGAGGGGGACGCCGCTGGACCTCGACGCACACCTCGCGACGCTGGAGATCCTGCTCGACGCCGAGCGCGAGGAGGAGCGGGCGCGCTTCGCCGAGGCGCGCGGCCGACTCTCGCTGGCGGAGCGCGCCGCGCGGGGGCTCGCCCTGCTCGACGTGGAGGCCCTCGAGGAGGGAGGGCTCGCCGGGCGGCCGCTGGTGAGCTTCGGCGATCCCCGCGGCGGCGCGCTGGCGGGGGGTCGCATCGGCGTGGGGAGCCTGGTTCGCGTCCGGCCGCGGCGCGAGGAGCGGGAGGACGCGCCCACCGGGGTGGTCGCGCGGCGGACGCGGGCGC
Organism: Myxococcales bacterium; assembly: GCA_021784995.1. The sequence goes on along the minus strand of JAJYHA010000308.1, from coordinate 1,577 downwards.
GGGTGGCGGTCGTCTTCGACGAGGCGCCGCCCGACTGGGCCACCGAGGGGCGGGTGGTCCTGGAGCTGGAGCCGTCGCCCGTCACGTGGCAGCGGCTCGCGGCGGGCCTGCGCCGGATGCGGGAGACGCGCGAGGGCGAGCGCTGGCACCGGGTCCTGGCGCGCTCGGCGCCCGAGCGCTTCCTGGGGCCCGACGAGCGGCCGCCCGGGCGCGGTCCGGACGTCGCGCCGGAGGCCGGTGCGGAGCGGCTGAACGCGGAGCAGCGGCGCGCCGTCGAGCTCTGCGACCGCGCGCTCGACGTGGCGCTCGTCCACGGGCCCCCGGGCACCGGCAAGACCACCGTCCTCGTCGAGGCGATCCGCAGGGCGGCGGCGCGCGGCGAGACGGTGCTCGCCGCCGCGCCCTCCAACCTGGCGGTGGACAACCTGCTCGAGCGGCTCGCCGCGGCGGGCGTGGACGGCGTCCGCGTCGGCCACCCGGCGCGCGTGCACCCCGGGCTGCTGGAGCGCACGCTGGAGGCGCGGGTCGCGTCGCACGAGGCGGCCCGCATCGCGCGGGGGCTGGTGCGCGAGGCGCTCGAGCTGCGGCGGACGGCCCGCCGCCGGAAGGCGCGGCGCGGTCCGGGCCGCTTCAGCGAGGCGCGGGAGGCGGAGCGCGACGCGCGGGCGCTGCTGGCCGAGGCGCGCCGCCTCGAGGCGCGGGCGGAGGAGGAGGTCCTCGCCCGCGCGCCGGTGGTGCTCGCCACGCTCACCTCGCTCGACGCGCCGGCGCTGGCGGGGCGCCGCTTCGACCTGGCCGTCGTGGACGAGGCGACGCAGGCGATCGAGCCCGCCCTCTACCTGGCCCTGCTGCGCGCGGCGCGGGTCGTCCTGGCGGGGGACCACCTGCAGCTCCCGCCGACCGTCCTCTCCACGGCCGCGCAGGCGGGGGGGCTGGGCGTCTCCCTCTTCGAGCGGCTGGTGGCGACGGGGGGAGAGCGGATCACGGTCACGCTCGCGGAGCAGTACCGCATGAACGAGCGCATCATGCGATACCCCTCCGAGGCGCTCTACGGCGGCGCGCTGCGCGCCCACCCCGCCGTCGGCCGGCGCGCGCTCGACGACGCCCCGCTCGAGGTGATCGACACCTCGGGCCGGGGCTTCGAGGAGGCGACGCCGGAGGGTTCCGACTCGAAGGTGAACGAGGGGGAGGCGGCGCTGGTGGCGGCCGAGGTCGAGCGGATCCTCGGGCTCGGGGTGCAGCCGGCCGACCTCGCCGTCATCGCGCCCTACGAGGCGCAGGTGCAGCGCCTGCGCCAGCTGCTCGCGGAGCGGCTCGACGCCGGCCTCGAGGTGGACACGGTGGACGGCTTCCAGGGACGCGAGAAGGACGCGGTGGTGGTGTCGCTCGTGCGCGGCAACGACGCGGGGGAGGTGGGCTTCCTGGCGGACGTGCGGCGCATGAACGTGGCGCTGACGCGCGCCCGCCGCAAGCTGGTGGTGGTGGGCGACGGCGCCACGGTGTCGCGGCACCCCTTCTACGCCGCCTTCCTCGAGCACGCGCAGGCGACCGGGGCGTGGCGCAGCGCGTGGGAGCGG
>JAJYHA010000052.1 GCA_021784995.1 Myxococcales bacterium | reverse complement strand
GGTCGGGGGACCCTCGACTACTTCGCGCTCCGCGACGACAAGCAGCTCTACTTCTTCGGCCAGACCGTGGTCGCCTACGGCAACTGGGGTGGCGTCTGCCTCGTGTCCCCGGACCCGATCGGCCCGCCCGCCGAGCACGAGGCAGCCTGGCAGGCGTTCCGCCGCTTCGCCGACCGCAACGGCTGGACCGTGGGCGTGCTCGGAGCCGGCGAGGAGTGGCTCCCGACCTACCGCGCGAGCGGGATGCGCGACCTCTACGTCGGGGACGAGGCCGTCGTGGACGTCCGGCGCTTCACGCTCGCCGGTGGCCGGCACAAGGGCCTCCGCCAGGCCGTGCACCGGGTCGAGCGTCACGGCTACAGCCTGCGCTTCTTCGACCCGGCACGCCTCGAACCGGAGCTCGCGGCCTCGCTCGCGGCGATGATGGACCAGAGTCGCCGTGGCGAGGCCGAACGAGGCTTCTCGATGACGCTCGGGCGGATCTTCGACCCGGCGGACCGCGGCCTCCTCCTGGCGGTGGCCTTCACGGCGGACGACACACCCGCCGCCTTCTGCCAGTACGTGCCCGCACCAGGGATCGACGGCTACTCCCTCGACCTCATGCGCCGCGACCTCGGCGCCCACCCGAACGGGCTCTTGGACTTCGTCGTCGTCGGCACGATCGAGGAGCTGCGCCGCCGTGGTCAGCACCGGCTGGGGCTCAACTTCGCCACCATGCGCGTGGTGCTGGCCGGCGAGACGGGCGACGCGCTCCCCGCTCGGGTCGAGCGTTGGGTGCTCCGGCGGATGTCCGGCTCGATGCAGATCGAGTCACTGTGGCGCTTCAACGCCAAGTACGACCCGAGCTGGCAGCCCCGTTTCGTCGTCTACGAAAGCCCCGAGCGGCTCCCCGCCGTCGCCATGGCGATCGCGCGCGCCGAGTCGTTCTGGGAGCTCCCAGGCCTCGGACGACTGCTCACGCCCCCCGAGGCTCGCAGGCGCAGCCCGCTCGCGGGGCTCGGGTCCGGGTCCCGCCAGCGCTGACAGCGGTTGGCGATCGGGCTGCAGGAACGCCGACGCCGCTGCCGGGACACGGGACCGCCAGCACCGCCCGGTCCAGGGCACCCGGGCAGTCCAGACGAGAGGGAGACGAGCTGGCGCTCAGCGCAGGCCGAACAGCAGCGTCGCGTGGCGCGCGAAGTCCACGACCGGTGCCGGCCAGATGCCGAACACCACGGTGAACGCGACGCAGAGCGCGAGGACGACCTTGGTGGCATCGGGGAACGGAACCGGATCCCCGTCTCCCGCGGCCAGGCCCTCGGGAGCCGCTACGAGGCCCTCGCCCGAGATCGCCTGCTCGACCCCCGTGCTGGTCGCCGTCGCGAGCGCCAGCCCACCTCCGCCGCCGAGCACCGCCAGGTCCGGCTCACCGCCGCCACCGGCTCCGACTCCAGCGAGGCTCGTCGTGCCGGCTGGCAGGACAACCTCGCCTGCGCCAGCCGCATCCGCATCCCCGACCGGACCGACGGCACCGGCACCGGCACCGGCACCGGCACCGGCCCAGCCGTACATCACGAGGACCAACCGCAGGTAGAAGAACGCGACGGCGACCGCAGCGAGCATCGCGATCACCGCCAGCACGTAGCCCCCCTGGGCGATCACGGCGGTGAGGACGTAGAACTTCGCGAGGAAGCCCGTGGTGAACGGCACACCTGCCTGCGCGACGAGCAGGATCGCGAAGCCGAGCGCGAGCAGTGGCTGGCGGCGCGCCAGGCCGCGGTAGTCCTCGAGGTCCTGGTGGGCATCGGCGGGGCCCCCGACCACGGTGACGACCGCGAAGCTCCCCATGATGAGGAACGTGTAGGTGAGCAGGTAGTACCCGACACTCGCGGCACCGGCCGCGCTCGCGGCGACCACGCCGACGAGGATGAACCCGGCATGGGAGATCGAGGAGTACGCGAGCATGCGCTTCACGTCCCGCTGCACGACGGCGAGGATGGCGCCGACGACGAGCGAGAGCACCGCCAGCGCGTACAGCACCGGCTGCCAGTCGAGGCGAAGGGTGGGCATCGCCGCGAAGAGGATCCGCACGAGCGCCGCGAAGCCGCCGGCCTTCGCGACCGCGGCCATGAAGCCGGTCACCGGGCTCGGCGAGCCCTGGTAGACGTCCGGCGTCCAGGTGTGGAAGGGCACGGCGGCGACCTTGAAGCCGAGCCCGACCAGCAGCAGTGCGAGCCCGGCGAGCAGCAGCCCCCCGTGCGTGCTCACGTTCGCGGCCAGGTAGGTGCCGATGCGGGCGAGGTTCGTCGAGCCGGTTGCGCCGTACGTGAGGGCGATGCCGTAGAGGAAGATCGCCGAGGAGAACGCCCCCAGCACGAAGTACTTGATCGCCGCCTCACCGGACGCCGCCCGGCGACGGTTGAGCGCCGCGAGCACGTAGAGCGCGATCGAGAGGATCTCGAGCCCGAGGAAGATCACCAGCAGGTCGTTCGCCGCGGCCATGAACATCGCCCCGGATGCGGAGAGCATCCCGAGCGAGAGCAGCTCCGCGCCATCCTCGCCCTCGCGCTCGATCCAGGGGTGCGCCGCCAGCGCGAAGAGCACCACCGCGGCGGAGACGAGCACCAGGAAGAGCACGCTGAAGCCGTCGACGGCGAGCGCGCCGTCCACCGCCGCGAACGCCCCGTGGGTCTCCACCCGCCGGCCGAGCAGGACTGCCAGCGTCCCGCTCGCGAGGCCCGTTGCCATCGTGACGAGCGTCCAGACCGCCGGTGGCAGCCCGCGCCGGGTGAGCGACCGCGCGCCGAGGGTGACGAAGGCCATCCCCGCCATCACGATCTCCGGCAACAGCGCGAAGTAGTCGACCTGGGGGAGCCGGAGGGCCGGCACCTGGGCGACCAGGAGCGAGAGCAGTGGTGTCATCCCTTGCCTCCGAGCGCTGCGACCCGGCCGGTCGTCGTGACCGACGGCGCCACGTAGGACGTGCTGGCCTCGACGTGGTGGACGATCGCCACCACCGAGGGCGTGATCCGGTCGAGCAGCGGTCGTGGGTAGATCCCGATCGCCACGATGAGGATGACGAGCGGCGCGAGCACCGCCCCCTCTCGCCACGAGAGGTCCTTCGCCTTTGCGTTCTCCTCGCTCGGCTGCCCATGGAAGGCCCGCTGGTACGCCCAGAGGAGGTAGATCGCGGCGAAGACCACGCCGGTTGTCGCGGCAACCGCCCACCAGCGATGCGTCGCGAAGGTCCCGATCAGGATGAGGAACTCGCCGACGAAGCCGTTGAGGCCCGGCAGGCCGATGGCCGCCAGCATGGCAACGGTGAACACGCCGGCGAGGATCGGCATCGAGCGCTGGAGCCCGTTCAGCTCGCCGGTGCGGAAGGTCTTCCGGCGCACGTACACCATCCCGATGAGGAGGAAGAGCGCCGCGGTGTAGAGCCCGTGGTTGGTCATCTCGAGCACCGCACCGTCGAGGCCCTGCTGGGTGAGCGCGAAGAAGCCCAGCACGATGAAGCCGAGGTGGGAGAGCGAGGAGTAGGCGACCATCCGCTTCAGGTCGCGCTGGCGACAGGCGACGACCGCGCCGTAGAGGATGCTCGCGACCGCGAGCGTGAGCAGCAGCGGTGCCAGGCGCACCGTGGCCTGCGGGAAGAGGTCGAAGTCGAAACGGATGATCCCGTACGAGCCCAGCTTCGCCATCACCCCGGCGATGACCATCACCCCCCCGGTCGGCGACTGGGAGTAGGCCTCCGGGGACCAGGTGTGGAAGGGGAAGACCGGGGCCTTCACGGCGAAGGCCGCCGTGAAGGCCAGGAACAG
>JAJYHA010000480.1 GCA_021784995.1 Myxococcales bacterium | reverse complement strand
CCGGCGGCGCGGGCGGACCTGGCTCCGGGCTCATGCCGCGCCCGTCCCCGGGGCGGCCGGGCGTCGCGCGGCGCGCCAGACCTCGCGGGCGATCCAGGCCGCCAGCGCCAGGTAGGCGACGGCCCGGACCACCTCCTCCGCCGTGTAGACCGGGTCGAGGCGGAGGATGAGCCCGCGGGTGGAGCGGGCCTCGAAGGCGACGTGGTAGTCGACGGCGGCCAGCACCGCGTGGAGCCCGAAGAGCCAGGCGGGCGCGGCGGCCAGCGCGCCGGCGGCGAAGGCCCAGAGCGCGTACTGGGGGCTCCACACCTTGCTGGTCGCGATCCAGGCCACCACCACCAGCGCCGTCCCGGCCCGGAGCAGGCGGTCGTCGCGCCCCGCGACCCAGGACCACCCGGCCGTCGGGGCCGCGGCGGCCGGCGCAGGCCCGGCCCGGCCGCTCCCCGCCGCCCAGCCGACGAACGCCACCGTGGCCAGGAGCGGCAGGGTCGTGGCCACGTTCAGGAACCGGGCGTCGGCCGCGAGGTGCGCCCACGACTGCCGCAGCCGCAGCACCTCCCAGATCGAGTTCTCCGCCCCGCGCCCGGCGTTGAAGCGCCAGAACCAGGCCCAGCCGGCGGGTGCCAGGAGCAGGAGGGGACCGTTCGCGGCCGCGGCCGCGGCCAGCCAGCCCACCACCCCGCGCGCGATCGCGGTCCGCGCGCCGCGCCGGGCCAGCACGCCGAGCGCGGGCGGGACGGCGGCGATGGGCCACAGCTTGGCGCTCGCGCCGAGCGCGATCAGGGCGCCGCAGCGGCCGGCGTGCCCGCGCTCGAGGGCGAGCACGGCGGCGACGAGGAGCGCGATGGGCAGCAGGTCCCAGTTGAGCCCGCCGTAGTACGCGAGCGCAGGCGTCGCGGCCAGCCACCAGGCGCTGGCGCCCCGGATGCGCTGCAGCGCGGCCACGGCGGCGAGGCCGCACAGGGAGAGGAACAGGTAGCCCACCGTGAAGTAGCCGAGCGGCGTCCGCGACACGAACGAGGGCAGCCACAGCGCGAGCCCGAGCAGGGGCGGGTACTCGAGCCGGTCCTCGAGGTAGGGCGTCGGCCGCCCGCCGGCGAAGTAGCGGTCGCCCCCCATCGCGAGCAGGTCGGAGTAGCTGTGGTGGTCGAAGGCCCAGGGGCGATAGGGGACGCCGGGGTGCGCGCTCCCGGGCGCCAGGTGGATCCAGCCTGCGGCCAGCCAGGCCGCGGCGATGGCCTGGAGACGCCAGCCGGACGGGACACGGGGAGGGGCCATCGGCGACGGCGGCGCACGTTAGCAGCGGCCCGGGAGGCCGACAAGCGGACGCCGCGCCGCGACGGGCGGGCCGATGGGATCCGGCGCGCGGTGGGGTAGCATGGCGCGCAGCGTGATCGACCTCGACCCGATCGCCACCCGGCTCGCCGACGTCGTCGCGCGGACCGGCCCGTTCGCGCCGGCGGTCCTGTTCGCGGCCAGCTTCGTCGAGTACGTGTTCCCTCCCTTCCCGGGAGACACCATCGTCCTGCTCGGCGCCTGGTACGCCACGCACGGCGCGCTCTCCTGGCCCGCCACCTTCGCCGCGGTGACCGGGGGTGCCGTGGCGGGGGCCTGGATCGACTGGCGGCTGGGGCGCGCGCTGGGGCCCGCCGTCGAGAGCCGCGCCGCGGCGCGGGGGCTCCTCGACGCCGGCCGGGTGGCCCGCTTCGAGGCGGCCTACCGGCGATGGGGCGACCTCCTCCTGGTCGCCAATCGGTTCCTCCCCGGCATCCGCGCCTTCCTCTTCGTGGCGGCGGGCGCGGCCGGGCTCCCGCTCCGGCGCGTCCTGCTGCTGGGCGCGGTCTCGGCGGCGCTCTGGAACGCGCTCCTCCTCGCGGCCGGGGCGCTGATGGTGCGCAACCTGCCGGAGCTGACGGGGCTGGCCGGGCGCTACGCGAACGCGGCCTGGGCGCTCCTGGCCGCGATCGCGCTCCTGCTCCTCCTGCGCGCCGCCTGGCGGCGCCGCCGCTGACGCGCGCCGGTCAGGTGCAGCGGCGGCCGAGGAAGCGCGCCAGGGCCGTCGCCTTGGGCACCAGCGACCCGAGGTCGACCCGCTCCTCGGTGGTGTGGAAGCCCGAGCCGCGCGGCCCCAGGCCGTCGATGCTCGGGATGCCCATGGCGCTGGTGGTGCAAGCATCCGAGCCGCCTCCGGAGAGCGGCGCCTCCCCCGCGCCGAGGCCGCACGCGCGCTGCTCGACACCGTACTCCGCCGCGAGCGCCGCCGAGGCCGCGGTGCGCTCCATGGGGGGGCGCCAGGCGGTGCGGGTGAGCTCGATGCGCGTCCCCGGGATGGCGGCCTCCGCCGCCGCGGCCGCCACCCGCCGCTCCAGCTCCTCCCCCTCCGCGAGGCTCACGAAGCGCAGGTCGAGCTCGGCGCCGGCGCGATCGGGCACCGTGTTCTTGCTGGTGCCGCCCTGCACCAGCCCCACGTTGACGGTCGTGCCGCGCGCGTAGTCGGTGAGGGCCTGCGCCCGGTCGACGAAGCGCGCCAGCGACCAGACCGCGCTCCGGCCCTCCCGGTGGCCGTTCCCGGCGTGCGCCGCGACGCCCGTCACGGCCACGTGGACCGCCCCGACGCCCTTGCGCGACGTCACGAGGGCGTCCCCGGGGCGGCCGGCCTCCAGGCCGAGGGCGCACGCGGCGCCGGCGGCGCGCTGGCGGAGGTGCGGCTGGGAGTCGGGCGAGCCCACCTCCTCGTCGGAGACGAAGAGGCCCCGCACCGCCACGTGCCGGAGGAGCGCCGCCCGGGCCAGCGCCTCCAGGGCGAAGATCGCCACCACCAGCCCCCCCTTCATGTCGAAGACGCCGGGGCCGCGGGCGGTGTCGCCGTGGAGCTCGAAGCCCTCGAACGCCTTGCGCGCGAACACGGTGTCGGTGTGGCCGAGCAGGAAGGCCGGCGGTCCGCGCCCGCTCGTCTCGAAGTAGAGGTGGTCGCCGAAGCGGGGCGAGGAGATGCGCTCCGTGCGCAGGCCGAGGCGGCGCAGCTCGGTGTCGATCATGAGGCCGACCGCGGTCGCGCCTGGGCCGTCCAGCGTGCTCGACGACTGCCGGACGAGCCGCTCCAGCAGCCGCTGCATCGAGAGGCGCTGCCCCGCGAGCCACGTCAGCCCGATCTCGATGCGATCGCGGAACATGCGCCTGGACGCCTCGGCCCCCTGCGGCGGCAGCGCGGGCCCCGCCCGCGCGCGGTATAAGGACGCATGATGCCACGCGGCGAGCGCTTCGGGGCGGCCGTCCTGGGCGGATCGGGGTACGGCGGGGCGGAGCTGATCCGCCGCCTCCTGCGCCACCCCGACGTGGAGCTGGTGCGCGTGGGCTCGATCGACCACGTCGGGGAGCCGCTGGGCGCGGCGCACCCCTCGCTGGAGGGCGCGAGCGACCTCGTCTTCGAGGACCTGGCGCCTGCGGCGGCCGCCGCAGGCGTCGACGTGGTGCTGCTCGCCCTCCCGCACGGCGTCGCCGCCGGGAAGGTTCCGGAGCTGCTCGCCGCCGGTGCGCGGGTGGTGGACATGAGCGGCGACTTCCGGCTCCGGGACGCCGCGGCCTACGAGCGCCACTACGGGCGGCGCCACCCGCACCCGGAGCTGCTGGGGAGCTTCGTGTACGGCCTGCCCGAGCTCAACCGCGCGAAGCTGCGCACCGCGCGCCGCGTCGCGTCGCCGGGCTGCTTCGCGACCGCCGTCGAGCTGGCGCTCCTCCCCGCGGCGCGCGCGGGCCTGCTCGCGGGCGCGATCCACGTGCAGGGGCTCACCGGCAGCTCCGGCTCGGGC